>JBFZAX010000001.1:0-6698 GCA_041308805.1 Candidatus Omnitrophota bacterium
TACCTCGCGCTTCAGCAGCAGGTCCTTGACCGAAATGCCGCAATCGATCTGATCGACGCTTAAAAAACTCTCCGTCCCGAACGCCGGGTCTTCGCTGATCGACAGCCCCGACAGCGACAGCTCCACGCCTTTCTCGAACGACGCTCTCAGGACGATGTCTTTAAAATCGACCGAACGGCCCAGCGCCTGTCCTGCGCTCGCCTTGAGCTGTGGCGCATACCGCTTGATATCGAAGGTCTTCAGGAAGACGAAGAGGCCGACGATGACCAGGACGATCAAAACCGCTACGATGATCCCCAGAATACCGAAAAACTTTTTCATCGCCCACCTCCTCATTTATCCGAGCCGCTTATCAAACCCCCGAACGACGGCAGACCCTCAGGGATTCGTCGCGGGTGACGCTTGCGCACCGGCCTCTGCGACCTCGGGCGCCGCCATTTTCCCTTTGCACTCTTCTCTCATCTTCTGACACATCGGGCACTTGCCCATCATCTGATGCATCGCTTCCGCATCCATCTTCAATTCGGCCTCTTTTTTCAGGTTCAGGTCTTTATCGTACTTCAAGAGCTTGTTGCCGACCATGACGATCACGCCGCCGTCCGACGTGGCCACCATCTCTTTTTTCATCATCATCCCCTGCATCGGACAAATCGGCTTCATGCCGCCCCTCATCCCTTCGTGCATCCTGGCCCCTTTGCCCGTCATCGGCGGCGGAGGCCCGGCCATCTCTTCATCCGTCGCGGCCTGCTGTGCTGACTCCTGCGCCATCGCAACCGAACAGACCGCTGCCATCACCACCAGCACCACCATACTCATCAATGCTTTCTTCATCGTCTTCCTCCTTTGTATGTTTATGAAAGTCTCAACGGAGTCGATAGTCTATAGTCTATGGTCTATGGTCAAAGCCGAAAGGCCACATCGTTTGGCTTCGGTTTTTAACCAAAGACAATCGACCATCGACCATTGACTATCGACTAATTCGCGCTAAGAGTTCTATCCCTCATTTAAGGAAATCGAGATACACCGCCAGCGCGAGCGCGAGGATCGACGTTCCGAAGATGACGAAATAGTTGATACGGTCCTTGTTCGAGCTCAAGCCGCAGAGGATATCGCTCAAAAGACGGTGGTCATCGTCGGTCAGGCCCTGGCGCGCCACGACTTTATCTAAAAGACCTGCTTTCTCGATGGCCTTCGCGCGAAGGAGATCCGCCCGGAACTTATAGATGAAAAAGACCAAAAAACCCAACACGCCGACATACCAGGCGGCCTTACCATAAGCAGGTTCCAGGTCTCCCAAAACCGTCACAGCCCGGATCGCCACCGCCGCGATCAGGCCGATAATAAAAAAGATCCACGAAACAAAAGAGTCGCGGCATATCCGATAGCGCGCGCACCCGATGCATCTTTTTTTGATCAGGAAAAGGGGCATGGTCCGAAGAACCCTATTAATAAGAATCGAGGATCTCGGCGTACACGTCCATCAGCTCGGACTTCTCCATGTGGAGAAAGTGCCCGACGCCCTTGACAATCTTAAGCTCCGAGCCGGGGATCTGGGAGGCGAGGCGCTTGACATCATCTAGGTCGATAAGCGTGTCGTCTTCGCCGTTGAGCAGGACCGTCTTACAACGGATCTTGCCGAGGTCGACCGCTTCGTCGAGCTCCTTGCTGGAGATGATGAAGAGGCCGTGCTGGGTAAAGCTCTTCAGCGACTCCTGGTCCATGCGCTGGAACTGGAGGGTGATCTGGCTCTTGATGGATTCGGGGAGGGTCTGGCCGAAGCTCTCGATGAGGACCTTGGCCATTTCCGAGCGGTTCTCATCCGGGATCTCGGCGGCCCGCTGGATGATCTCGACCATCTTTTTGTTGGGCTTGCTGCCCAAGCTGGCCAGGACCATCCTCTTGACCCGGCTGGGAAACCGGGTGGCGAAGCTGGCCGCGATGACGCCACCCCAAGAGGCCGAGCAGATGGTCACGGCGCGATCGGGGACCGCCTGCGCCAGGACCGCGTAAAGGATCTCGACTTGTTCATCCAGGTCGATATAGGCGGACCCGGAGACGATCTGGTTCTTGCCCTGGTTGGGGAAATTGAAGATGACGATCTTGAACCGGTCGCTGAACCGGCGCACGAAACTGTGCCACATGGCCATGGACTGCTGGATGCCGTTGACACACACCAGACATTCCTTGCCCCGGCCATACACCCGATAGGGGATTATAAACCTGTTGATCCCCACTTCACCTTTGACGCAAGACGCGACAGTTTTTTCCATAGATTGTTATCTTCGGCTACCCGCCCCCAGGGCAGGAAAGAACCGATAATGACCCTCTTCGGGATTTTTTTACTGGCACAAAACCCCAGGGCAGGATTAGAGTTGTCGAAATAGTATATACGAAAACAGGAAAGAAGTCGAGCCTGGGATTCCTAAAGACAGAGACCGCGGCCTAAACGAAATATCCCTTCTCTCTCGTTATCCGCTCCCCTGGACCCTTAAAGAAATATCCCATGCTCAAGAATAAATGACGCCCTAAATTCAAAGGATCGTATTTAACGACCAACCTCATGAGGGCCTTCAATTTTGACAGATATCCCCCCCGCGAAACCGGGAGAAAAACATAGTTGCCGCTTTTCAGATTGAGCTCCAGAAACGCCGACTCCCTCTCCTCTTTCGTAAAATCGTCCGTTTCGCAGGCGACCCGGACCCGGACCTGGCCCTTTGGCCCCAGAAAAGGCGTATTGGCTTGCTCAAGAGACGCGCAGAGCCGCCCGTTGGCGCCGATCCAATCGTAGGCCTTAGTGCCGGGGAAAGGATTCAGCAGGTAAAAATCCATAAAATCGAATCCCAGCTTACGGGCCTGTTCGAAACTCCTGCGAGCCTTCTGCGGGGTGTCATGAGGCAGCCCTATGACAAAAGAACCCAGCACGGCGAGGCCTTTCTCTTTAAGGATCCTGACAGCCCGGACAATGTCCTCAACGCCCTCCTCTTTGCCGATGGCCCCAAAAACATCCGGCGCCAGATGCTCTGCGCCGATCGCCGCAATGCGACAGCCTGATCTTTTCATTATCCCGGCCATCTCCGGCTGTATCAGATCTGCGCGCAGGCCCGTCAAAGCGCTCCAGCGCATGCCAAGCTTACGTCGGATCAGTTCCTCGCAAAAATCGAAGACACGGCGGGAATCGATGTTGAACGTCGGTTCCCGGACGGCGAATTCTTTTATGCCGAAGGCGCGGCGGGCGTATTCCAGCTCCGCGAACACCTCTTCGAGCGGACGCGGCCGCCACCCCCTGCCCGAAAGTCTTTCTCCGGGGCAGAAGGAACACCCAAAAGGACATCCTCGGCTCGTCGAGACCGGGTAAGGATACCGATTAAATCGGCGGATCCCGAACTGCCGGTAATCCGGGTGGCGCAGACCGCTGAATTCTTTAAGACTTTGGGATCCGGGATTCACGACGACCCCGTCAGCCCCGCGGAAGGAGACTCCCGGTATCCCGTGATAATCGGCAGGTTCCCGACGGCAGACTTCCGCAAACGAACGCTCCGCTTCGCCAACCACAGCCAGATCTACGGCCGGGCACTCTTCCAGGATCCGGCGGTGGACGTAGGCCGCATGGGGACCTCCGACAGCGATGACCCCTTTATGATAAGGGCGGACCCCCTCGGCAAGCTCCAAGACCGTCGCATATGACCTGGCATAGACGTTAAAACCGATGATATCCGGACGCCAGTCCGCGATCTGATCCCGCAAAACCTTCTGCGCCGAAGCGGCGCTATGAGAAGTCCCTAAAAAACTCAAGACGCGGACTTCTTCGGCCGCTTCCCGCAGATTGGCCGCCACCCAGGCCACCCCCATGTCGACGGGGTGCTGGGTCCGGAAAGGAGGGATGACCAGAAGGACTTTTTTCTTGTTCGGCACGGGGTTGTTCTGGTTGCGGGTTATTCTTTCGCAGGGCGGATTGCCGGGATCGATCTTTTTCTGCCCTAATCCCGCCAGAAATAAAGCGCGGCGCAAAGGCCGATGCCGATGGCGTAGATAGCCAGGGTCCCTGAAACAAAATAGGTGTAGGCCATCAGCAGGACGCCGAGGGCCATGGGGCGCCAGAGGACATTCTTCTTGCCGTAGACGAAAGCGACAAAGCCGACCGCGCTGAAAATCACAGCGGCGACGATCTTTCCCAGGGCAAACCCTCCCCCTGCCGAACCACCGATGCCTGCCAGCATATTCGCCGTGTCCATGCTGCTATTTTACAGAAAACAGGAACCCCGCACAATGTTTTCATCACCCCTCGCCAATTCACGAAGTTGAGACTAAAAGCCAGACTAGTAGTCTCAACTTTACGAACAAACTTGAGACTGGGAGTCTGGCTGTTAGTCTCAACTTGCTATCCTGACCATGCCTCACGTCCCGTACAACACCCGCAGCTGATCGACCGTGGGGCGGCCGGGATAATATTCGCCCTGCGGACCGCGATACCCGTCCCTTTCCCGAACAAGCGTCACCGGCTCGTAGCCGCCATTGGCGCTGGGGACATTGATGGTCACCGTCCCTGCGGACGCGACCTGGACGGCCGGAGCCGTAGAGGTATAAACAACGCGGTGTTCGACGACAGGCGCCGGAACGACGACGTACCCCGAAGAACAGCCGGTGTAATAGATGTCATCGTAGCAGTAGTACCTGACACCACGGCTCACGAACACCCGATGGCCCCGCGGCAAGACCCGGACGACCGCTCCGACGGGCGGGAATCCGATCGCGATGTCGATCCCGAACCAGCTGGGCCAATGATAGAAGCGCCCATCCCGGTAGTGGTACCTGTGATGACCCGCTCTTACGACCTCGTGATGCGACCTCTCTTTACCCCGGCCGGATCCCCTGCGACCGCGCTCAGACGCTTCGGCAGAAGGAATGACCAGGGCCATACTCAGACAGCTCGCCACCAAGAGCCTGCTTAAAAAAGATTTTTTAATCATGGCTCCCTCCTTTCATGCCTATTTGACGAAAAGCGAAGGAAGGAGTTTACACAAATATCTCAGGCGGGATCAAACGAAGATTTATAGGAAAAGCCGGGCCACGAAGGCGAAAAAGAACCCTATGGCATATAGTCCGACCGAGACCCAGTAGATGACCGCGCTGGCTTTTTTCAGCCGGCCACAGGCCTCGGCCTTCACCGGATCGACGGGACAGGTCCCTTTTTCTCCTCTTTTGCGCAAGAATCCAGCGCCTATCAAGAGGGCTCCGGAGACAGAAAAGACGAGCGGCTTATGCTCTGACAGCCAGACGAGGCCCGGAAAGGCCGAAACCGCGCCGGCCACCACCGCACCCATCCCCAGCGTCACCAGGAGCGCCGGCAGCGCGCAGCAGAAGAGCGTACCCGTCGACGCGAAGAGGCTGACGACCGCGAAAAACATCTCTTTCCTGTTCAGCGCCATCGTTACTTCCTCTCGATCTTGACGACGTTGTAACCCGCCTTCTTGACAAGCTCGGCGATCGCCGCGTCATCCAGGACCTGGCCGGGCTTCAGGCCCAGCGTCATCACCTTCGATGTCAGGTCGACATTAAAAGACGCGACCTCGTCCCGCTTGGCGAAGACCTTCTCCAGGGCCCGGGCGCAGAAGTCGCATACGAGGCCGTTGACCTGGACCAGGACCGTCTCGCTCCTGGACACCTCTTCCGCGGCAAGAGGAACCTGGCTTTCCTGCGCATAAGCAGGAACGACCAGCCCGAAACTGATCCACAAAAACATGATCATCCGCATGACAGCTCTCCTTTCCTAAAATACGATCGTGGCCATGGTCATCACGTCCCCGTGCTCGCTGACGCCTATTTCCCACAGAAGAGCCCCTTTAAAAAACCTCAGAAAAGGCGTCAGCACCACGTTATCGTCGCTCTCCGGACTGTGCTTGACCTCCAACAGGCACCACGTATGGATATCCCCGAACTCTCCGACATAGGGCGCGAAGCCGAAACGCGCCCTCTGCTCGAACATCTTATCGATCTCCCCGGCATAAAGCTCGCGGTTGGCGTAGGAAACGTACAGGCGCCTGTTCTCCCAGTCCGCGGCGACACCCGCAAAAGCGCTGAATGCCGTGCGCCCGTCAAACTCTCCTGCGAGGCCATAGGCAGAACCGAGCCCCGAAGAAAACCACAGGTTCGCCTGCGCGTCGGCTTTGTTCCAGCGCTTCAGCAAGGCGTTGAGCTGGGCTCCGTTAAAGACCCAGTCCGCCTCGTGCCGGTATTCCGTGCGCCACCCCACCGCGCAATAAGGCTTCAACGAATAGTGAGCCAGGAAAACCGCGGCATCGGCGTCATAGGACGCCTCCAACGTCGTCCCTCCCTCGTAAGAGACCGGCCGCGCCTCGGCTCGCGCAGCAGCCCCAAAAAGGAGGATAAAAAGGCTGAACAAGAAAAAAGCTCTGATGTTCCTCAAATGACCCTCTTGTATTATTATACGCCTTAAACGGGCAGGCCGCAATGCGTGGCGCTCGGAAGGAAGGGATCTAAAACCCGTGGACGATCCCGTAGCTGAGATAATAAGCCACAGTCCAGCCAAGGAACGAGTAGAAAAAGACCTTATAAAAATAAGGCATGAAAAAGACCGAAACAAGCCGGATGAACCAGTACCAGGCGTAAACAGAAGCCGCAGAGCCGCTTTTCGGCCTGATGACGCAGAAGAAAAAATTGTACTTGCGCCAATCAAAAGA
>JBFZAX010000002.1:0-2986 GCA_041308805.1 Candidatus Omnitrophota bacterium
GTCGTAATGGAAGGAGCCGCGCAGGGAATTATCGTATACCGCAGCTCCCAGGACGCAGAGGGCGATCATTGCCCATAGGTCCAGATAAGATGACGGACGACGGCCAGATCCGACGAGGGCGTCTTGAGGAAATCTTCCTGAAGGCCTGTTTCTCTGTTTCATGGCAGGCGCGGCGGCCGCCTTTTGAGGGTCAATCCCCCGGGCGGGCTCGCGCACCCGTCAATTATAGTATGGCATGCCGGCCCATGTCCAGCTTATCTGGATCGGCTCCGCCAAAAGCCGGCGGACCTTCCGCAGCAGGATATCGATCCCCTGCGATTTGTCATAATAATCAGAAGCCCCCCGGACGATCTTCTTTTGCTTCTCCACATGGTAAACGCTGGAAACGATGACCTGGACCTTCTTATGGAACATCTTCATCACATCGAAAAGGATGTTCCCGTTGACATCGGGCATCCGCAGGTCCAGGAGGACCAGGTCGATCTCATCCTTTTTAAGGGCCTCATTCGCCTCGGCCGCTCCCGGCGCCTCGATGACCTCATATCCTTCGACGCTGAAAAGGGCCTTGTAGATCCGACGCATCCTCGCTTCATCATCCACGACCAGGATCTTCTTCATTTCTGCCTCCTTGCGGACGGACGCCTGCGCCGCGGCGCATGCCCGGACAGGCTCCATGAGTTGAACTTCCTCTGAATTCAACATCATCCTAGCAGACGAGGGATGAAAAGAAGATGAACGCAAAATTAATTTTTTTTAATCCTGCGCGGAAGGCGCATGGCTTTCTGCCCGGGAGGGATTCCGCTGGAGGTTAAACGAGCGGGAGCTTAATGAAGAAGGTCGTCCCGAGGCCGAGCCGGCTCTTGACGTCGACGGCCCCGCGATGGACGCGGGCGATCGACTGGACGATGCTCAGGCCCAGGCCATTGACCGAAGGCGCCTCGTCGGTCCTGTCCATATGGAAGAAGCGGTCGAAGATCTTCGGCAAGTCCTCGTCAGCGATGCCGACGCCGTTGTCGGAGATGGCGACCGCAGCGAGCCGGTCCTCGGTCCCCAGCGAGATCTTGATGCGCCCCCCCTTGGGGGTGAACTTGATGGCGTTGTCGATGAGGTTAAAAAAGAGGCGGCGCAGATGCAGGCGGTCCGCTTCGATCATGACGGCGGCGGCCGGCGGGTCAAAGGCGACCTCGATCCCTTTGGCCGAGGCCAATATCTTGCTCTGCTCAAAAATATCGGTCAGGAACTCCCCGAAATCGGTCCTTTCGAATTTAAAGACATCCGTATGATAATCGAGCTTAGCCAGCAGGAGCAGGTCATTGACCGTCTTGAGCATGCCCTGGACCTCGTCCAAAGCGACCGCGATGGCCCTCTTGTACTCCTGGGGCTCGCGCTCATGGCGCAAGACGACCTCCAGCTCTCCGCGGATAATGGCCAGGGGCGTCTTCAATTCGTGGGCGACATTGGCGCTGAACTCTTCGATATACTTGAAAGAATCCTCCAGCCGGGCGATCATGTCGTTAAACCCGTCGACGAGCGACTTGAGCTCTTCGTCCGCGTGGGCCAGCTGGACGCGCTTGCTCATGTCTTTATAGCTGATCGAACGGGCGGTCTGCGTGATCTCGGCGATCGGCTTGAACATCTTGATCACCAGGAAGCGGCCGATGAAACTGGCCAGGACCATGAAG
Source organism: Candidatus Omnitrophota bacterium (assembly GCA_041308805.1). Lineage (GTDB taxonomy): Bacteria > Omnitrophota > Gorgyraeia > Velamenicoccales > Velamenicoccaceae > JBFZAX01. The sequence continues at coordinate 1,683 of JBFZAX010000002.1, forward strand.
ATCGGAATGGTGACCAGGATGAGCTCGCGCTTGCTGCGCAACGTGAAGAGCTGCGGCTCCAGCGGCGTCGCGAGCTGAACCACATATTTCATGGCCCCCCAGCGCTCGACAGGCTTGGTGATGACGCGCATATGGAACCCCTCGGCGATGATGTCTTTGATGACGGTCCTATCCTTCGGGACCCCTTTGAAACTCTCTTCCAGAACGGACATGACGAAATCCTGGACATTGCCGGACTTCTCGATGACCTCTCCGGAGGGATAATAGACCACGACATAATCCTGGGCGATCCCCAGTGTGTGCACCTTGTATTGCCACATCTGATCGACCTTTTTGACCGAAGGCCACTGGAACAGCTCTTCCGACTCGATCTCTTCTAAATGGAAGACGCGCTTCAGAGAGACCGACCCCGGGTCCCTGTCAGCCTCAAAGACCTTGGAATAGGTCCTGATGACCTCTTCGATCTCTTTGGCTTTGCGCTGCAGGTTACGGTCGATCTGATGATAGACGACGTAGGAAAGATTGGTGTACAACAGGATGCTGTACGCCAGCAAGATAAGGCCCAGGATGACCGTATACAGGATGCTGATCTTGAACCTGACGGAGCTGAGTCTCACAAACCCTCCCCTTTCAGGACATATCCGACTCCGCGGATAGAATGGATGAGCGGCCGGGAGAAATCCTTGTCGATCTTGGACCTGAGGCGGTGGATGTAGACGTCAAAGACATTCGTGAGGCTGTCAAAATCCTCGTTCCAGACGTGCTCGGCGATCATGGTGCGCGTCACCACCTGATCGGCGTGCAGCATCAGATACTCCAAGAGGGCATATTCTTTATTGGCTAAGACGATCTCGCGGCCGGCCCGCCTGACCTTGTGGCTGACCTGGTCGAGCTCCAGGTCGGCGACCTTCAAAAGGGTGGTCTTGGCGGACCGGTCCTTGCGCAACAGCGCCCGGATGCGCGCGAGGAACTCCTCGAAAGCGAACGGCTTGGTCAGATAATCGTCGGCGCCGGCGTCCAGCCCTCTGACCTTGTCTTTGACGGAATCCATGGCGGTGAGCATCAATATAGGCGTCGCGACCCTTTTACCCCTGAGTTCCCGGCACAGCGAAACGCCGCTCTGGTCCGGAAGCATAATATCCAGGATGATGAGATCGTAGGGATTGATATCGGCGAGAAAAAGCCCCTGCTGGCCGTTCGGCGCGACATCGACTGCATAGCGCTCCTCCTTAAGCCCGCTCTCGATGAAGCTCGCCATCCTCTTCTAGTATTCGACCAGCAGGATTCTCATGGCAGGAAAAAAC
>JBFZAX010000003.1:0-4500 GCA_041308805.1 Candidatus Omnitrophota bacterium
AGATGAAAGCTATCACGTATATAAAAATGCATGGGCAGATCTCGAACAAAGAGTTCCGTGATCTGACCGGGGCGATCATCCGCACAGCCTCGCAGGACTCCCTTTTGGGCCATTTCTTCGAGGTCCCGCGAGGCTGTGCGGATGATCGCCCCGGTCAGATCACGGAACTCTTTGTTCGAGATCTGCCCATGCATTTTTATATACGTGATAGCTTTCATCTGTCTTTCGTTAAGGCCAAGGCGGCGGAGCACTTCCGCCGTCAGCCAGTCCCGCCAGACCGTGATTGTAAACTCCCCGCCCCGCTGCACGAAATCAGGCTCGGGAAGGGCATGGGCAAGGCTTTCCCGGATCATCATGAGTGTGCCGGTGCCATATTTTTCGATATAGCGGGTAAGGAAGAGAGCCTCGCAAATCCGGGGATTGCGGGCTATGGAACCATGAGGTTGGCGCAGGCTTTCAGGGGTAAGCGGCGGAATCAGCGTTCCGGGGTTCCATACCTCCACGCGGTCGGCAAAAACGGAAACCTGTACCGCCCCTGCCGACGTATAGTCCCGGTGGGCAGCGGCGTTGACAATCGCCTCGCGGATCACATCATGCGGTATTTCATAACGGACTGGGGCCTGAACGCTTTCGGCCCGGGTGCCAACACTTCTGTTGAGCTTTGACATGACAAAGTCCACAGCCATATCCACCTGTTCAAAGAGCGTTCCCTTGAAAATGCATGCAGCGAACTTCCGAGGCCGGAAGGAACCGCTGAGGACTCCGTCCAAAAAGGAGTAAGGCCGCGTTGCTGGGGTGATCACCACAAAGAAGGTTCAGGTGCGAAAGCACATCGGCCACCGGGGTCTTTACCGGAAGCGGAAATTGGCGTTCAAGCCTGGCCAGGCGCACAAAACCAGTAACGGCTTGCCCATCCACATCGTTGATGGTGGCATCCGGACATGGTCTGTCTTCCACATGTCCGGCTTGAATGACGCCGCAGACTTCGAGATAATCCACAAGGCTTGAATAAAGCGCCTCAGTCAACCCGGATGTATCGGTGAACCTTTTTCAAATAAGCTGCGCTCCGGCCTTGCCGACCAGTTTCAGCATCTTGGGATGCCGCGCTTTGTCGTCTCCTCACTTAACGAAGATCAGCCGGGTTTTCCCGTGGGCTGTGGCCTTGTTGAATTCCCGTTCTGTCGGCGATAGACCATCGCCCTCTTCAAAGCCATATTCGTTACCGAACAAACCCACATAGACATCGCACCGTCCGGCTTCTTCCAGATAAACCTCATCGGCCCTGCGGTCTTGTGCGGGAAGATCCTCGAATAGAAAAACGTCAAAGAACCGCCTAAGCAACGGATCGTTCTTAACGAACTCCTTGATGGCCCGCCGCTCGGCCTGGAGCTCCTTCCGGACGCTGCTGATAAAGATTATCCTCAGATGAGCCGCCATCAGACAGAACCTCCTTCAGGAAGCGCCGCCTGATTCACCGCATCAGCCGAGATTTCGTAGAACCTCGCAGCCACGATCTCTCTCTTGGCGTGATCGAGCTTGGCAACGGGATTATGGATGCGCACAAGCTCGGGCGAATCGCCCAAGGGACCCCAGACCACATAGAGCCAGTAGGTCTCGGCCAGTTGCTGGGCCTTGTACCACTCGTTCGTGGTAAGCCTTACCGGCTGCCCCCGCAGGCGTCCTTTGACCTCGACTCTCTTGACAAAGACCTCGCCGGTGGCTTCATCGGCCAGCTTGGAATCGTTCGCGTTTTCCCGAAAGCGTCGAGCTTGCTCCACCAATTCCTTAAGGGCGAAGATTTCAGCGCGTAACTGCTCAAGTTCCAGCGCGGCCGTGTACTCATCCACCAACTGATCGCGGACCGCATCGTCTAGATCGTCTTCGTCTTGCTCGGCATCAGGCAGTCGGCCCTGTAAAGCGGCCAGCCGCTTGGCGCGTTGGGCCGGAGTGAGTCCCTCAAGCTCATCGAGGAGATCTTTCTGCTTTTTCAGCCGCCGCTTGATCGACTCGTGGATGGCGCATGTGGAGCTTACCAAGCGGCGTTGCAGGACGGTTCGGGTCAGGGCCGCCGATGAACGTCTTTGACCGCTCTGCTGCGAGATAAATTCGTTGATGTAGGCTGTAACGCTTTTGTATAGAGTATATTCATCATTGTTCAGGCAGAAAGTGACGGTTTTGGTATGCCGATCCGGAAAAAGCCGCTTCCCGTCCGCATCCTTGAGATCTTCTTTCAAGCGCCGCAGAGACCACGGCGAATCCTTGCCGAGGCGGAAAACATCCTTGCGGATTGCGGTGGCCTGCTTTCCGAGACGGTGCGGTTCCGGGAACAGGTCGGGATCGATAAGCCGAAGGAAATGAGCGAACTTGTCTTCATCCCCATGGTGGGGCGTGGCGGTCAGCAAGAGAACATGATCCGCCTGGGATGTGAGACGTGACGCTAAGTCGTAGCGCTTCGTTGTCGCAACCTTAGATTCTCGATTCTGACCACCGGAAGCGGTCCGGGCGGAACACTTATGTGCCTCGTCAATGATGACGAGGTCCCATCTCTGTTGCCAGACACGCTCGCGCACATCGTCCTGCTTGGCATAGTCGATGGAAGCGATGATTTGCGAAGACCTCTGCCATGGATTCGTCAATTGCTGCTGGTCAACTGCGGAAAAAATGATGTCGAAAGGCTCGCCGAACCAGCGAAGCATCTCATCCTGCCACTGAATCGTGAGCGGCGCGGGGGATAGGATGAGGATGCGCTCAATCGCCTCACGCAGCTTCAGCTCTTTCACCAGGAGCCCGGCCATGATCGTCTTTCCGGCCCCTGGATCATCCGCCAGAAGAAAGCGCAATCTGGGCTGTGGAAGCATCGCCTGATATACCGCCTCGATCTGGTGCGGCAGGGTGCGAATGCCCGAAAGGCTCACAGCAAACTGCTGATCGTGTGCGTAAGCCAGACGGACTCGAGCCGACTCGATCAGCAGCCGAAGCTTCTCGGCATCCACAGGCGTCTCTGCTTTCGCTTCGCCATGCCCCGCTCCCAGGACAGCCGCCACTTCTTCCGCGGAGATGACAGCCTCTTCCAATGAGCCGTCGGGAAGACGAACACGGCACTCATAGCCTGCCAAATCATCAGAACCGAGCGCTCGCGCATCTTCCAAGACCACGGGAACATCGAAATGCCCGGGGAGGAATATCCGCTGCCCTATCTGGGATGTGAGCAGACTGCTACCCATTCCCGCCTCTCTTCCGTGAAGGCTTTTTCGGTGTTGATTTTCCCATCCGCGAATTCGAGGGAGATCGGTCTTTGCCGGAATTTGGAGCCTTCTGTTGCTCGTTGTCTTGGCGCACCCAGTCGTCTATTTCGGATAGCTTGAAACGAAAGAGTCGTCCAACCCGGTGAGCAGGAAGCCCCCGTTCATCGATCCATCTATAGACCGTGTCCTTGGCCACCCCAAGGTGGGCAGCCACGTTGTCGACGCCAACCCAGCGTTCTTCAGCGGCCATTTCAATCCTCTTCGTCATTTCTTGGAGTCACTGCCTATGTATGCCAACGGAACCGGATAAAAGCATACGTAACTAAACAATTCCCGTCAAGAACAAACTGCCGGAATTCCCGAAGTTTTCGAGCGCACATTGACACAGATTGTGCTTGGTAACCTGGCCGATTCCACTATCGATTAATCCGCTTATCTCGGACCATCGGATCCGGCTTCCGGCAGATACCTAACGGAGGGGAGTTCGAAACGTCGAAGCGGGTGCCCGGGGATGCAATCCCGCCATGGCGGGATTAAGCAAGGCGACCTGAAAAACGCAGAACGGGAGATTTCGGAAAGGACTTTTTCGATAAGCGCCCGCAACCCCCAGGCTTGCACTCGGACCCCGAATGGTGGGCTTCGAAACGAACCTGCCTGCACCGAAGCTTCGGGAGGCAGGGAATCGGGAAAGATGCGAAAGGAGGCGTAACTGGGCGTGAGTGCGACAGAGACGACGAAACCCCGAGGGGATCACCTCACGGGGTCTCGCGTTAAGTAAGAACCGCTGACTACAGCGGATGGAGTTGCCGGCTCCCCGTGCGCACCCCTCTTCATAACCGTTCTCCATTCGGCCTTTGATCAGCGTCAAAGCATTATTTCCCGGGCGCGCGGTACTTGACGCTTTTTCGGGTGGCTTGATCGACCTCCTCAGAAGTCAGCAGAACGACAGTTTTGATCCTGGCAGCTCCGCTGGCGGTGATGGCGAGGGCTATGGCGGTCGCGCTCACGTTATCCGGCATATCCACAATGCTGAAAACATCCCTATCTCCGAAAGCAAAATAAATGGCCTCTAAATTGCCACCCAGTTGTTTTACAGCCTCTTGAAGGTCCTCCCGGCGTTTCGAACCGCCGTCTTTTAGAAGTCCTTTTAAACCTTCAGCGGTGTATGACGCTTCAAACAGATACTTTGGTATGATGGACCTCCTTAATCCTGATATGAAAACTACATCGTGGCCCCAGCCTCCTTGAGCATATC
>JBFZAX010000004.1:0-3978 GCA_041308805.1 Candidatus Omnitrophota bacterium
CACCTGGATCGCCGTGACCTTCTGCGAACGGTACAGCTCCTTGAGCTTCTCGAGCCGCTCGTCGGGCAACGCCTTCTTGCCGAACGGAAAATCATCGATGCCGAATACGCTGGCTTTCATAGTATAGTCCTCATCTTTCAGTCGTCAGTTGTTGGTCGATGGTCAATCACCGAGCTATGGGTCTCAATGTCCCAAGGTCTCAAGTCAGTCGATAGTCTATAGTCTATGGTCTATGGTCAAAACCAAAAGGATCGAAGTCCGAGGTCCGATGACGGCAGGTTGAGGAGGTTAAGAACGTTAAGAAGGTTAAGGAAGTTGCGTTAAACGGAAAGAGAAGATTTTTTAAAATAAGCCTTAGTCTTCTGTTCTTTTCTCTCACCGTAACCTTCTTAACCTCCTTAACTTTCTTAACCTGCGTAACCTAAAACCGAGCTTCTTCGCTTATTCGGACTTCCGACTTCTGACTTCCGACTTCGGTTCTAGCCATAGACAATCGACCATTGACCATTGACTATAGACTAATTCGCGTTAAGAGATAGATTTATTCTTCTTCAACCTTATGCCGTGGATACTGGGCGATGATGCCCTGCGCGATCTTCGCGGGGACTTCCTCGTAATGCGCGTAGTGCATCGTATAACTGCCGCGGCCCTGGGTCATAGACCGCAGGTCCGTGGCATAGCGAAACATCTCCGCGAGCGGCACCTGGGCTTTGATCGTCTGATTTTTCCCGCGCGCCTCCACCCCCAAGACCCGTCCCCGCCGGGAATTCAGGTCCGCGGGGATGGTCCCCATATGCTCTTCAGGGACGGTGATCTCCACATCCATGATCGGCTCCAGGAGGATCGGGACCGCCTCCATCGCCGCCTTGCGGAACGCGAGGGCGCCGGCGATCTGAAAAGCGATGTCCGAAGAGTCTACATCGTGATAGGAACCGTCATAGACGGTGACCCGGAAATCCAACATCGGGAAACTCGTCACCACCCCGCCGATCATGGCGTTGCGGATACCCTTTTCCACGGAAGGGATGAAGTTGCGCGGGATGGCGCCTCCGACGATCTTATCAACGAACTCAAAATCCTTTCCGCGCTCCAACGGGGTGAGCTCGATCCACACGTCCCCGTATTGGCCGCGGCCGCCGGACTGCTTCTTGTGTTTGCCCTGCGCCTTGGCCGACTTCTTGATCGTCTCTTTATAGGGGATCTTCGGCGTGCCGATCTCCACCTCGACGTGATAGCGCTCTTTGAGCCTCTTGACCATGACATCGACATGCTGATCGCCCATCCCCGAAATGACCGTCTCCTTGGTCTGGCTGTCCCGGGAGACCTTGAAAGTCGGATCGCCCATACAAAGCTTGGCCAGCGCCTCGGAGATCTTCTCCTCGTCCTGGCGGGTCTTTGGCCTGACCGAGGACGAAAAGACGGGCTCCGGGAAAACGACAGGATCGAAGACCAGCGGATGCTTCTCGTCGGAAAGCGAATCCCCCAAATGCGTCTCCTTGAGCTTGGCGACGGCGACAATATCCCCGCAGGAAGCCGACGGGACAGGCCGCTGCTCCTTGCCTTGCAAGATCATCAGCTGGCCGATGCGCTCCTTGATGCCGCGTGTCGCATTATAAAATCCTGAATTAGCCGGGAGCGTGCCGGAAAAGACCCGCAGGAAGGTCAGCTGCCCCACAAAAGGGTCCATGACCGATTTAAAGACGGACGCCGACAACGGCGCGTCTTCGCTCAGGACAAGCTCCTTCTTCTGCTGCGTCGCGGGGTCGGTCACCGTGACCGGCGGCCGCTCTTTGGGCGATGGCAGGAGCTCGACGATCGCGTCGAGCAGCTCTTTGACCCCCGCGTCGGTGGCGGCGGACCCGAGCAGAACAGGGGTGATCTTGCCGGCGGCGACGGCGCGCCGCAAGCTTTTCCTGAGCTCCTCCTCTTTGATCTCTTTGCCCTCGAGATAGCGCTCCAGGAGCGCGTCATCGGATTCGGCGATCGCCTCGGTCAGCTCGGGAGAGAAAGGCGACTTGACCACGCACGCCTTCTTGGAAAGCCGCTCCTGCAGCTCGGCGATGATGGCCGGCAGGTCCACATTCTCCTTCTCGATCTTGTTGATGAAGACCAGCCGCGGCATATTCGCATCGTCAAGCATGTCCCAGGCGCGCTCCGTGCCGACCTCCACCCCGCTCGAGGCGTCGATCACCACGATCGCGCTGTCCGCGGCGCGCAGCCCCGAGATCATGTCCGCGATAAAATCCGCGTACCCCGGCGTATCGACCAGCTGGACCGCGTGGCTCTTCCAATTCAGGTAAAGGACGCTTGAATTGATCGAATTCTTGCGGGCGATCTCGTCCGTATTGTAATCGCTGACCGTATTGCCTTCCGCGATCTTGCCTTTGCGCGAGGTCATGCCGCTGGCAAAGAGAAGCGCTTCGGCCAGCGAGGTCTTGCCCGCCTGGGCATGAGAAACCAGCACGACGCTCCTTTTGGCTTCGGATTTGACGTTATCCATGAGGCACTCTCCTTGATCTGTCGGGTCGACGCGGACCCGCACAAAGAACGATATCTGGAAACCGGGGGAATGTCGCTTCAACAGCCGGACCACGCGCTCCTTGCGGAAAGCGCGATCTCGCGGCCGCCGAAGAGGCGGAGAAACGACAAAAGAGACGCTCGAGGCAGGTCATTAATAAACCGAAGACGGACAAAGCGTTAGGGGTCTATTATAACGGATAAAGGCAGGAGCGTCAATAAGAGGGCCGTCTCGCACGAACAAGCCCTTAGATCGAACGCGGATTAACGCAGATAGGCATTTTTAACGCGAATAAGTCAATAGTCGATGGTCAATGGTCGATTGTCTATGGCCGTAATCGAAGTCGGAAGTCGGAAATCGGAAGTCGGAAGTCCGAAAGATCTGACTTCGGACATCTGACCTCGGACTTCGATCCTTTCGGTTTTGACCATAGACCATCGACTATAGACTATAGACTATCGACTGACTTGGGACGCTGGGGCGCTGAGACGTTGGGACCCATCGTTAGGCGATTAACAATTGACCATAGACTATGGACTATCGACCACGTTGAGACAAAAAAACGCCCGGGGATAACCTTCCCCGGGCGCCGAAACCCTCACCCCGCGCCGGTCACTCGACGTAGGTGTAGATCTTACCTTTATAATTGCGCAGGACGTGTTTCCCTTTGTCCTGAGAGATCAGATAGCTGGGGCCCACAGGGATCTTGCCGCCCCCTCCCGGCGCGTCGACCACGTAAGTAGGCACCGCGTAGCCGGAAGTGAAACCCCTCAATTTCTCGACGATATTGATACCGACCGTCACCGGCGTTCGAAAATGGGCCGTGCCCTTGACGGGATCGCACTGATAGATGTAATAAGGCCGCACCCGGATCATCAAAAGCTCATGCATGAGCTTTTTCATCACGTACGGCTTGTCATTGATGCCTTTAAGAAGCACGGTCTGGCTCCCCAGGGGGATCCCGCTGTCCGCCAGCATCTCGCAGGCGGTCTTGCACCTCCTGGAGATCTCCTTGGGATGGTTGAAGTGGAGGCTGATCCATAGCGGCTTGTACTTCTTCAGCATCGCGATCAGCGGCTCGGTGACCCGCTGGGGCAGCGTCACCGGCACGCGGGTACCCAGGCGAACGAACTCCACATGGGGGATGCGGCTGATCTTGTCCAGGATATCTTCGAGCTCGTCGTCCTCCAGCATCAAGGGATCCCCGCCTGAGATCAGAACGTCGCGGATCTTCTTGTTCGCGCGGATGTACTCGACAGCCGCATCGATGCTCTTGGAATTGATCGACGAGACCTGCTTCTCCCCTACCAGCCGGCGGCGCGTGCAATGGCGGCAATACATCGCGCACTGCTCGGTCCCCAGCAAAAGGACCCTGTCGGGATACCGGTGGACGAGGCCGCTGACCGGCGAATCCCGGTCTTCGGCGCACGGATCGACGAACTCATTGGAGCCGAAACGGA
>JBFZAX010000005.1:0-3821 GCA_041308805.1 Candidatus Omnitrophota bacterium
TACTTCCCTTCCCTGAGCGCGGAGACGATGCGCTCCATCTGCATGGACCGTGACCCCTTAACCAGGAGCACGTCGCCCTCCCGGATCTGGGCGCGCAGGAAATCCATCACCTGCGGGCAATCCATAAAATGAAAAACGTTCGAAGCCGCCATCCCAGCCCTCTTGGCGCTCTCCGCGGTCGCGCGGGAAAAGGCGCCCATCGTGACCAGGATATCGACGGGCTTCTTGGAGACATAACGCCCGAAGTATGCGTGAAACTCTTCGCTCTCCTTGCCCAGCTCCAGCATATCCCCCATGACCAGGATCCGGCGCCCCGCCTCGCCCTGGCGGCACAGGACGTCGATGGCCTGCTTCAGGGACTGGGGGTTCGAATTATAGGAATCGTCGAAGACGGTGCATGTCTTCAGACGGATCTCCTTAAGCCTCATATCCGGCGAATCGAAGGTCCGCACGCGCTCCCCGATCGTCTCGATGTCGACGCCGAAGAACAATCCGCAGCCGATGGCAGCCAGGGCATTGCTGACATTGTGCAGCGCGTGGTGCCGGATCTCCATCGGACGGGTCCCATTCAAAAGAAAAGATATGCCGTCGCTCTTATAAACGACCTCCGAAGCCTCCAGGTCGCAAGAACGGTTGATGCCATAGAAAAACAAAGGCCGGGTCCTGATGCGGCTCAGCTTCCCCAGGATGACGTCGTTTTTATTGAGGAGGGCGATCCCGGGCAAGACGAGCTCGCGCAGCAATTCGATCTTTTCCTTATAGACACCCTTGAGCGACCCGAGGAACTCCAGGTGGGCGGGGCCGATATTGGTGATGACCCCGACGTTGGGGCGCGCGATCTGGGCCAGGCGCTTGATCTCGCCGACGCGATTCGTCCCCATTTCGATCACGCACAGATCGTGGTTGGAGTGGATCTTCAGGAGCGTCAGCGGCACCCCGATCAGATTGTTCTGCGTCCCGGCGTTCTTAAGGACGTTGTATTTCGCCGACAGGACCCAGGCGATCATCTCCTTCGTCGTGGTCTTGCCGCTGCTGCCCGTCACGCCGATGACCGGCAGGTCGAACCGCTGGCGGTGGAAATTCGCGATATCCCCGAGCGCCGTCGTCGTGTCCGCGACCCGTATGTAGGCGATCCCCCGGTCGGACTTTTTGATCTTCTGGGCATCCGCATAGACGACGGCTTTGGCCCCGCGCTTGAGGGCCTCCGCGATGAAATCATGTCCGTCGTACTTCTTCCCGACGATCGCGACGAAGACCTCTCCCGCCTGGATCGTGCGGGTGTCGATCGAAACGCCCCCGAAACGCCGTTCGTGGCGGCCTGAACTCAAGACCCCCTGAGTCGCCCGGGCCAACTCCCTGGCGCTAAACATGGCGTCTCCCTGGACGAATGATCGTCTTCACCACCGCCTTGTCGTCAAAAGGCAGCTTGCGGTCTGCGATGATCTGATAAGTCTCATGCCCTTTGCCCGCCACCAAGACGAGGTCGCCCTTCCTCGCCAGACTCAAAGCCCTTTCGATGGCCCGGCGGCGGTCCGGCTCGACGATGACGTTCTTCGAACGCAGGCCCTGAACGATCTGACGGATGATCTCCTGCGGGTCTTCACCGCGCGGATTATCGGAAGTGACGATGCAGAGGTCCGACAGGGACGCGGCGACCCTTCCCATTTTCGGCCTCTTGCCCTTGTCCCGGTCGCCGCCGCAACCGAACACGGTGATAATTCTGCCATTATGGGCAATCGCGCGCAAAGATTCAAGAACATTTTTGAGGGCATCGTCGGTATGCGCGTAGTCCACGAAAACGCTGAATCCCCTCGGGCTGTCCACGCGCTCCAGGCGGCCGCAGACCGCTCGGACCTTTTCGATCCCCTCTTCGATCTCCTTCGGCCTAAGCCCCTGAGCCACCCCAAAAGCCACCGCCGCCAGGATGTTATAAAGATTATGGCGTCCGACCAGGGCCGTATCGATCGAGACCGTCCCTGCCGGGGTCTTGAGCCTCGCGCAGCTGCCGGTGCGGCCTAAACAAAAACTTTCGACCCGGCACTGCGCCCCGGTTGAAAACCCATAACTGAGGCGGCGCCTATTTTTCAACGCGGCAAATAGCTTGGCGCCATACGGATCATCGGTATTGATGATCAAAGACGCCTCCGCAGACGCGTAACGGGTAAAAAGGCGTTTTTTCGCCTCGAAGTAACGCCCCATCGTCCGGTGATAATCCAAATGGTCCCTTGTCAGGTTCGTGAAGATCGCGCCGGAAAATGCGATCCCCTCGACCCGTTCCTGGGCCAGGGCGTGCGAAGAAACCTCCATCGCGACATACTCATTCCCGGCCCGGACCATCTCTTCCATGACATGATGCAGCTCCAGGATGCCGGGCGTGGTATTGCTCAACGGCCTGTTCCTGCGCCGCGTCTGATAGCCGATCGTGCCGATCACCCCGCACCGCAAGCCCGCGGTCTCCAGGACGCTGCGCACCAGCAACGAGACCGTCGTCTTACCGTTGGTCCCCGTGATACCGACGCACTTGACCTTCTGATAAGGATGGCCGAAGTAGACATCCGCGAGCGTGGCCAACGCCTGATGTGTATCACGAACGACCACGACCGGGATGCCCCGGGTTTGACGCGGGACTTCCCGACGGTCAGAGACGACCAGAGCGGCCGCCTTGTTCTCGATGGCTTGAGGAAGAAAACGATGGCCGTCTTCTCGCGGGCCTTTGAGGGCGACAAAAACAACCCCTTCCCGGACCCGGCGGGAATCATCCGTCAGGCCCCGCACAGGACATCGGCCGCGGATAGCAGCCGGCACGGGCTTTGCGATCGCCTCCAATAATCTTTTAAGTTCCATGGACCGACTCGAGAAGATTGGTCGCTTCGCCGGGCGCGGCCCCCTGGCGATATTTAAGGACATCTTCCGCCACTGCTTTGAAGACCGGCGCGGAAACAACGCCGCCGTAATAATAGGGCCTCGGCTCGTCTAAGACCACCACGATGGCGATCTGCGGGTCCTCGGCCGGAGCGAACCCGATAAAAGAACCCATAAATTTGGAATGGGAATAAGTCCCGTTCGCCTCTACCTTCTGGGCCGTGCCCGTCTTGCCGCAGAAACGGAAGATCTTGGACCCGGCCAATTTCCCCGTCCCGTCGGTGACGACGCGCTCAAGGATCTCGCGCATCATCTTCGAAGTCTCGGAAGACAGGCAACGCCGCACCATCTCCGGCTCAAAGCTCCTGATCACCTCGCCGTTCTTATCCACGACCGCCTGCACGACATGCGGCTTCATGTACACCCCGTCGTTCGCGATGGCGCCGATCGCGCAGACCAGCTGCATCGCTGTGACGCACACCTCCTGGCCGATCGGCACCGCGCCGATAGAGGTCTTCGACCACGATGACACCGGCTTGAGGACCCCGCCCACCTCTCCGGGGATGCCCGCGCCGGTCGGTACCCCGAAACCGAAGAGCTTCGCGTACTCACAAAGGGGCCCGCCCCCCATCTTCTGTGCGATCTTCGTCGTGCCGATATTGCTCGACTGGCTGATGACCTCAGCAAAGGTCAGCCAACCGTAAGGATGGACATCGTGGAGGGTATGGTTCGCGACGCGGTATTCCCCGTTCTCGCAAAAGATCCTGTCTTGAGGGGAAAAGACCTTTTGCTCGAGGGCGGCCGAGGCGACGACGATCTTAAAGACCGATCCTGGCTCGAAATAGTCGGTGACGGCGCGGTTGCGCCTGGACTCGATCGGGTAACGCGACGGCTCGTTGAGATCATAGGTCGGCATGTTCGCCAGGGCAAGGATGCCGCCCGTCTTGACATCCAAGATA
>JBFZAX010000006.1:0-8762 GCA_041308805.1 Candidatus Omnitrophota bacterium
GCTTTCTCTTTTGACGTTACCCAACAACGTCACCGAAGCGGGCATCGTAGCCTTAACCGTCACCGTTACCGGAATGGATTCTTTCAGTTTTGACAATAGACCATCGACTATGGACTATCGACTATTTCTTGCCATACGCCACACTCGGGAACTTCCCCGCATCGGTGTGGGGAAAAAAGAGCGCCGCCATATATTCGTCCATATATCCCGCGTCTGTCGAAAGCTCAAAGTACGTGATGTTCTCAGCCACGCGGTCCGCGGCTTGCGCGGCCGGCCCGGACAAGAGGATCTGCCGCGCGCCCGCCAGCGAACTGTTGCCTACAAAGACATATTTATCGCGGGGCAAGTCCGGGATGAGGCCGATCTTCACCGCGCTATCGATGTTCAGCGATGTCCCAAAGCCGCCGGCGATAAAGATCTTCCTGACGGCCTCGAACGTCAGGCCCATATGGCGCACGAGAATAGAAATACCGGAATAGATCGCGGCTTTGGCCCTCTTGAGATTATCGACGTCCGCTTCGGTCAAGACGATGTCTTCGCCTGTCGCGCTCTCCTCGGCCGCAACAACCAAGAACTCCCAGCACGCCAGCCCTTGCCGCAACCGCCGGCTCTTGACCGAGGTGTTGAATCTGCCGTTCTTATCGAGGATCCCGGCTTCCAGGAGCCCGTTCAAAAGGTCGATGTATCCCGAGCCGCAGATCCCGCGCGGCTTATCCCCGCCGATCGTCTGCGTCCTGACGTCAAATGTCTGAGGAACGACCGTAGCGGACTGGATCGCTCCCCTGGCCGCCCTCATCCCGGCGCTCATGCCGCTGCCTTCGAAGGCCGGGCCGGCCGAAGCGGCGCAGCTGATGATCCACTGGGCGTTGCCAAGCGCGATCTCGCCGTTCGTCCCGATGTCGATCAGCAGGCAAAGGTCGTCGCTGCGCTGGATATCGCAGGCGAGGACGCCGGCGGTGATGTCCCCGCCGACATAGCTGGAGACCCCGGGCGCGCAGAAGAGCAGGCCCCGAGGGCTGATCTTGATGCCGACCTCCGAAGCCTTGACGACCGGCGCAAAATTGAGGACCGGCACATACGGCGCCTGGCGGATGGATGTCGGGTCGACGCGGAACAACAGATGGATCATCGTCGTGTTCCCAGCGACCGAAAGGCAGCCGATATCGTTGAGGTCGACCTGGGATTCTTCCGCCAGCGCCTCGATCATCTCGTTCATCGTGTCCACCACCGCGTGATGGAGCTTCTCTAGACCGTCTTGCGCCTGGGCGTAGATGATGCGCGAGATGACGTCCGAGCCGAAGGTCGCCTGGCGGTTATACGCCGCCTTGGACCCCAGGATCTTCTTGGCGTTCAGATCGACGAGCTGGCCGGTGATGGTCGTCGTGCCGATGTCGAACGCCATCCCGAAGTTCCTGGCCTGGGTGTCGCCCGGCTCGACGGAAACGACCTCAAAAAAAGGCCCTTTCCGGGAGACGCCGACCGTCACCTTCCAGCCGCTGGAACGCAGGAGCGCGCCGAGGCGCCGAACATTCGCCAACCCGGTGACAAAAGAAGCGTCGGGAAACCGCTCCTGGAGCCCGCGGACCACGCGCTCCAGGTCGCTGAGCTTATCGTTGAAGTCAGGCGCGGAAAGCTCCAGATAAACCTTGGAGACCAACGGAACATGGCCGAACAGCCCGTCCCCCAGCGCCGGCTTAGCCTCGAGGATCTCTTCCGCCTTGCTGTAAACGCCGCGCAGCCGCAGCGCCAGCTCTTCCTGGCTCAACGCCCCGAGGTCCAGCCTTGATTCCGCCGGGACCTCGACCTCGATGTCGGACTGAACGAGCGTCTGGCACGCGAGATGGACGCTGTCCTTGCGCTCCTGGGCCGACAGCCGGCCGGAGGGCTGGGCGTTGACCGTCCCCTTGCGGATGACGACCTTGCATCGGCCGCAGACGCCGTCGCCGCCGCACCCCGAATTCAAATGGATATGCGCCGAGACAGCCGCCGACAGGACCGTCGCCCCCTTTTCCACGACGACTTTTTTCCCGTCGGGCAAAAACGTCACCACGCACCGGTCCATATCTTCTCCTGATCGGATAAAGCTTCTATTCCTTGAGGTTCTTCAGATACGACGGCAGGCTCGCGGCCTCGCGCGGTCCGACGAGGATCTCCCAGCCGGACTTCTCCTGCAGGTCCCCGCTCATCATCGATACATAACCGGGGATGATCAGCCGGCGATGCTTGACGATCTCTTCCAGCCGGAACTTGACGAGGGTGTCCGCGATATGCTCCGGGGTGAATTTCTCCGCCGCCCACGCCGTCAGGACGGACATCCCTTCCGTATCCACGCAGATCAGGTGGCTCGGCACGCGGCTCGCCTCGAGCTCGCCGAGCACCGTGTAATAGGTCAACGAAAAGTTCGTCGTCACGAGAACCGGCGAGCGGTCTCCCGCCGCTCCGACCGCGTACACCCGGGGCTCGACCTGCAACGGCTTCTGGGGGTCGGTAAAAATATTCTGCCGCAGCGTCAGAAGCGGCAGGATATATTGCGGCTGGCGGGTCTCCAAAAGGACGAGGCCGGCATACTTGGCGATATAGAGCGAAGCTTCGACAGCGGCCGGGAGCGGATCCCGGGCCCGGACGATCGCCATGACGGGAAATCCAACGCCGCGCGCGCCCTTCCTGACGGCCAGGCGGCGCAACTGCGTCAATTGCCACAGCCGCTCGGCCGCCGGAATATCGTCGATATCTAAAACAAGATCGGCAAATCCCGCGGCGAGCGCTTTGCGGGCAGCCGACGAAAATTCGGCGATCCCCGGGGCGCGGAACGCCAGCGGGACACAATAGGCCTGCGCCAGCTTCAAGAAGTCATCGAAATCCTGGATATGGCCGCAATAGACCAAAGGCCTGTCGCCGGCCGCGGTCTCCAGCGCCTTTTTAAGGGTCTCGGGGGTCCGGGCCATCAATGCCAGCGGCAGCGTGGTCCTCTGCCGCAGCGTCCCCAGCGCGGCGAGGAACCTGGCCGGATCGCCGGACGTCTCCCGCAGCGCCACCAGGTCCACCTGCAACCGCTGGCCGACGCGCTCAAAATCCAGCGCCTCTATTTCCTTAAGCGCCTGCGCCAGCGCACCGGCGCTCAGGGTATCATCCAAGATAAAGCCGAGGGCTGTCGGGTGATGGAACTTTTCTTCATGGCGGAACAAAACCGTTTCGTTCCCGATCAGGGCCGGACGTTCTCCGGCGCCGATCGCGACGAGCCGGATCGCCGGCTGCCCCGCCTCCTCGAGAACGACGCGCGCCTGTTCCGTGACAAAGGGGCATTTGTCAACGGCGACGGCCTTCTTCGCCAGCTGCATGGCGAACGCCAGGCACGTCTGAAAACCGCACTTCTTGCAATTCGTCTTCGGCAACAGCTTATAAACGTCTAGTCCGGAGAGGGCCATGTCTTCTCTGCTTTCTTTTTCGCCTCGGCGTGGACCTCGGCGATGGGCATCTTCAATGACATCGCCGTCTTTTTGCAATCGTCATACTCGGGCTGCCAGCGCCAGCGCCCTGAGGCCGTTCGCGCGCCCTTGACCCGTATCCGCCGCCCGCCGCAGGAGACCGCGCGGGTGACCCGGTTAAGGACGATGCGGCGCGCGGAATAAAAACGCACGCCGATGCTGGTGGTCTCGCGCAAAATAAGAGCTGATATTTTACCTAAATTTTCTTCTTTTGACAACACCCTAAGCAAAAAACCCGGACGGTTCTTTTTTGTCTGGACGGCGCTGACGCTGACGTCAAGGGCGCCGGCATCCAAGAGGAGGTCGAAGACATGATCGAAGAACTGAGGGTTCATGTCGTCGATGTTCGTCTCGACGGTGACGACCTCTTCGGCATCGACGGCGGCATCCGGCGCAACGATCCAAGCGCCCAAGACATTGGCGAACCCGGGAAGGTCCTGCGCTCCCGCTCCGTGACCGCTGGACTCGACCACCGCGGCCGGCATCCCGGCGCCGCGGACCTGCGTTCCCTGCGCGGCCAAAAAAGCCATCCCGGTCGGCGTCACGTTCTCAAAGACCCGGCCGGTGAAATAAACCTCCTTGCCTGTCAACAATTGACGGGTGGCCGGCGAGACCTTCGCATGCAAGGGGACGGGGCCATAAACCACCCTCCCGATCCCCAGCTCTTCGAGCCCGATAGAGATCGAAAGGATATCCACGACCGTATCGACATCGCCCAATTGTTCAAAACGGATATCCCGGTGGGCATGGCCGTGCGCGCGGATCTCCGCCTGCGCCAGGGTCTCATAGATCTGCAACGCGCGGCGCTTGACAACCTCGTCCAGGCGGCTGGAACGGATGAGACGGCGGATCTCCCGATAAGAAAAATTTTTATTCTTTGTGACGGAGACGTCAAACTTGATCGCGCGCACGTGCCCGCGCTCAACCGTCCTCTTTGACAGAGCATAGCCCCGCAGGGCCACCTTAGCCAGCTGCCTCTTAAGCGTACCCAACGGCAACCCCAGGTCCAGCAGAGCCCCGACGGCCATATCGCCGCTGATCCCGCCGATCAAGCTCAAACCCAAGATCTTCTTATCGCCGTCGGCTCTCATGGCATCCTGGAATGCGAAAGGCTCCTCTGCCCCCGCCGTTCCGTTGCGCAGCCTCCCGAGACCGAAGACCGATAGATGAGCCCGGCGAAATAACCCGCCCCGAAACCGTTGTCGATGTTCACGACCGCGATGCCGGGCGAACAGCTGTTGAGCATCGTCAATAGCGCCGCCAATCCCTCGAAGCTCGCTCCGTAGCCGCAGCTCGTCGGCACCGCCACCACCGGACATCGCACCAATCCGCTGACCAGGCTGGCCAGCGCGCCCTCCATCCCCGCGACCACGACGATCGCCGAGGCCTTTTGCAACACGTCCTTCTTATCCAACACGCGGTGCACCCCTGCGACACCGACGTCATAAAGCCTGCGGACAGGCGCCCCCATCATCTCTAAGGTGATAGCCGCTTCAGCCGCCACGGGGATATCGCTGGTGCCGGCTGTCATGACCACGACACAGCCGACGGGCTTGCCACGCGCGGGAACAAGCAAGGGATCTTTGCCGCAGAGATAGGCGAGCCGCGCGCGCGGGTCATAACGCAGCCCTTTGACGCGCGGTTTAAGATAGGCGTAGGCGCCAGCCGACAGACGCGTCAGGAGAAGCGGCGTCGTCCCGGCCTTCAACAACGCACGGGCGATGCGGCAGATCTCCTCTTTCGTTTTCTGCTGGCAAAAAACGACCTCGGGAAAACCCCGCCGCTTTTGCCTGTCCGTATCCACGCAGGCAAAGCCGAGGTCCACATAACCTTTCTTGGTCATAGTCGGACGATGAGATACAGCAGGGACAAGATAACGATGAGAGAAACGAGGTAGAAATCGTTATGATAGATAAAATCTATGATTCTTTCGGCCGTCGTCCCTTCGATGGCCACCAAAGACTGGTTAGGCTTGATGCGGGGCCTGACCTCTTCAAGCTGCTCGCGTTTGAAACGCAGATAGATCCCGCCGACCTTATACGCGGGGATGACGCCGCTCTGGGCGAACTCGATGACCTCTTTTTCCGTCAAGTTCAGGACCTGAGCGACCTCCCGGATCGTCAAAAGTTTGGATGTCATCGGACGCTCAGCTGATCTTTCCGGCAGAGACCCACTCGTCGATCTTCTTGCGCTCGAACTTCCAGGAGCTGCCCTCCTTGAAGGCCGGGATCCTGCCCGAAGACGCCCAGTCGAGCACGGTGTTCAGATCGACCTCCAGGTATTTGGCCAATCCGTCCGTATCGAAGACGTCATTGAGCATGGAACAGCGGCCCTGGAAGAGTGCCCCTTCCATCACGCTCAGGGTGGGAGTCTTGATATTGCCTTCCACCACCGCGCCGTCGTTGAGCATGATGCGCCTGGTGGCGACGATCTCGCCCTTGACCTTCCCGGAGACCAGGATATCGTCGCCGTTGATCGTCGCGTCGACTATCGCCTTTTCGCCGATCTCAAGGACTCCCCGAACCTCCAGCGTCCCCTCAAAGCGGCCATTGACGCACAAATGGACAGGCTCTTTGAACGAGAGGCTCCCCTGCATCGCGGAATCGACGGTGATCATCTTTTCTTCAGTTTCTTTCTTCTTGTCCCGGAGCGCCATAGCCACCCCCCTTTTTCAACAGGAGACTCTCCATTTTTCTCAAAAACAAAAGGACCGACAGGACCAGCCCTGTGACAAACACCGAAACCTTGAAAAATCCGCAGCCGATACTCAGCCCCAGAGCGGCCACCACCCAAAGGCTCGAGGCGGTCGTCAATCCCCTGATCCCGTCCTGCGAACGCAGGATGGTCCCCGCGCCCAGAAAGCCTATGCCGGTGATCACGCCCGAAGCGATGCGGGTCGGATCGACCGCGGCTCGCGAACTATATATATCAAAAACGTGCAGGGATGTCAACATGATGAGGGTCGAGCCGATGCACACGAGGATATGCGTCCGCAACCCCGCCTCGTGACGGCAGTATTCGCGCTCCAATCCGATCAACCCACCCAGCACAAAAGCCACAAAGATCCTCAACATCATATCGCCTTCGGAAATCATCACAACCTCCTCTTCTTTATCCCAGGGCAGGATTCAAACGGGATGACGGCCTCTTGCCCGAACTGAACAGGCGCGCGCCGAGGCTCGCGACCATGGCCGCGTTATCCAGGCAATAGGGCCGGGCCGCGACATAAAGACGCATGCCCTCCCGGGCCGCGGCCGCCTGCAAGCGCTGGCGCAGATATTCGTTGAAGGCGACTCCGCCCCCGACGGCCAAAAGGCGCGCGCGGGCGCGGCGCGCGGCACGCAATGACTTCTGGACCAGGTCGGCGACCACGGATTCCTGGAAAGACGCGCACAGGTCCGCCACCGTTTGCGGGGCGAGCGGGCGGGAGCCCCGGCCCCGGGTCAGCTCGCGCACTTTATAAAGGACGGCGGTTTTGATACCGCTGAAACTGAAGTCCAGGCCATCACCGCAGTCGCAGCGGAACGCGAACGCCTCCCTGTCCCCGCGGAGGGCCGCTTTCTCGATGACCGGCCCTCCCGGATACCCCAACCCCAGGATCTTGGCGACCTTGTCAAAAGCTTCCCCGGCCGCATCATCCCGGGTGGCTCCCATGACCTCCTCGCGGCCAAAACGGGAAACGCGATATAACGTCGTGTGGCCGCCGGAAACGACGAGTCCCACAAAAGGATAAGCGACCGGACGGTCGATAAAAGGAGCGTATAAATGGGCCTTGAGGTGATCGACCCCCAGGACTGGCCGGCGGCAGCTCAGCGCCGCGGCCCGGGCGAACGACAACCCTACCAGCAAAGATCCGATAAGACCCGGCCCCTGGGTCACCGCGATGAGATCGACGGTCTTGAAGGTCTTCTTCGCGCGCCGCAGCGATTCGTCGACGACGGAAACGATCGCTTCAAGATGGGCGCGGGAGGCGATCTCCGGAATGATCCCTCCGTGCGGCGCGTGCAGCGTCAGGCTGGAAGCGACGACATTGGAAAGGATCCGGCCCGGGCCCTGGGCCACGGCGGCGCACGTCTCGTCGCAGGAAGTCTCGATGCCCAAAACCGTCAACATGGCCGCTGCGCCTCCGAAAAGAGCCCGCCGTTATGATTCGCCGGCCGAAGGCCGGTCGGCGATGGCCTCAGAAAGATTCACAAAGACAAAGCCCTGACGCCGCAACAGCGGGATCATCTCCTCCAGGACGGCAATCGTCGTCGGCCGGTCATGCCCGATGCCGACCGCCACTCCGGACGCCTTGGCCCGCTGGGCCAGCGACACCAATTGCCTGCGGATATAAGCCGCATCGTCCTCGTTATCGACGAAGATTTGCCGCTCGCTGAAACCCACGCCGTACTTGCGCGCCATCTCGCGGCCCAAGCTGGAAGAGGTGACCGCGCTGTCAAAGAAAAAAATGGCCCGGGCGCGCAAGAACTGGAAGACGACATTCATCAGTGCGGGGTCTTCGGTGGCTCTGGACCCCATATGATTGCTGATGCCTTTCGCATTAGGAACAGAACGATAAGCCGCCTCCAGACTATTGATGATCTGCTGGCGGCTCATCCCGACCATCAACGTGTTCGGTTCCAAACCGTAGCTCTCTTTATGCTGGGGCTCCATCGGCATATGGATCAGGACATCTTTGCCGTGGACCGCCGCCAACTCGGCGACCGCCTCCGCGTACGGAGTGAACGGCAGGACCGACAAGGTCACCTTAAAATCATTGTCCGTGATGAAATCCCGGTGCTTGAGATTATATCCCCAGTCATCGAGCACGAGAACGATCCTCCCCGCGACCTGCGTCGGCAAAGTCTCCGGCGCCCTTGGGACACGGGAGGCCGAAGGAACTGCCTGCGGCGATACGGCGGCGGGTGCGGCCTTCGGCCGCGTCGGAGCGACCGGCGCGGAAGGCGCCGGACGGCGGGCCGTCGAAGGACGGTCGGAAGGCCTGCGGATCAAATAAATAAGAAACAGGGCCTGCACAAAAACGACCAGGGAAAGAAAAAGGATAATGGTGTTCTTGAAATCTTTCATCGGGGATCCTGAACAGCGCACTTTTCAAGGAAGCTCTTATAGACTTTGATGCTCTTTAAAAGATCCACGGCCCGGGCCAACGGCGCGTCTGCGACATACAAGGCTTCGAGCTCCCGCCGTTGCTGCTCCTCGTCCCCTTTAGGAACGACCTCCTCGAAGATCTTCTCCAGCTGCGCCTCATCGGTCTCCTCTCCCGGAGTCGCGGGC
>JBFZAX010000007.1:0-8727 GCA_041308805.1 Candidatus Omnitrophota bacterium
GTGATAATGGCGGAAATGCTGCCCTTGGGGGAAACGGGGATCGGTCTTGATGTCCTTGACCAGGACCGCCTGGCGCTTGGTGGCGACGCTGCCGGCGACCCCTTCGTTCATCCGCTGGCGCAGGCCGCGGAAACGGGTCTTGTGCTCGTCAAAGACGGAGTTGAGCACCAGCTCTTCGCGCTCGCTGTCGAACAAGAACAGCGACGCGGACTCGGCGCGCAGAAGGTTCTTGAGGCGCGCGAGCATGTCATTCAAAATATTTTTATGAAGTTCCGATAAATCGACTCTTGTCATAGCGTCTCTCCTTACGGTTCTAACGCTCCCCCTGCGGCCTAGAGCTTCGTGAGCAAAAGCTCGGCCTGTTTGGCAAGATTCGTCTGCGGGTAGTCCTTGGCGATCCGTTGCAGAAGGTCTTTGGACTTGCCCGGGTCGTTCAAAAATCTCTTGTAGATAAAAGCCTGCGCCCAAAGAGCCTGCTCGGGCGCGAGATCCGGATAATCGCGGGCAACCTGCTCTAAAACGGCCACCGCATCCTGCCAGCGCTCGCCGGCCATGTAGCAGCGGGCCGTCAGCCCCATCAGGGCGTAATCCGCGCGCGGCTGTTCGGCCTTGGCCATCAGGTCCTTATAGTGCGCTACCCCTTTCTGCACCCAGGCGTCGACGGCCTTGTCGTCTTTCAGCTTCTTGTAATGGTTGATGATATAGATCGGCAGCTCGACGCTCTTGCCGGAGAGGGGGTAATCCTCGATCACCTTGCTGTATTGCGCCACGGCCTCGGGCCACTTATTCTCAACCTCGTAGCTCTGGCCGATGACGAACGTGACCTGCGCGCAGGCCGCGGGTTTCTTCTCGCAGTCTTTCAACAGCGCCTTATACGCCTCGCGGGCCTTGTCGTATTCGCCGGAGGCCAGGTACAGGTGGCCGATGCCCATCTGGGCCTGCGTCGCCAGGATCGTTTCCGGGTACTTCCGGAGGATCTTCTCGAACTCGGCCTGGGCCATGCGCACCTCGAAAGGAGGCGTGCCCTTGGGATTTTTGTAGACGGCCAGCGCCTTTTTTTGGGCCCGATACATCTCGCGCTCCGCCTTGAAGCTGGGGCTTTCGCAGCCGACAACAGCCAGGAAGAGACAACCGACCAGGACCAGGCGCGCGTTATTTCTCATCGGCCTTCTCCAGGAAGAGCAATGTCGTGGCAACCGTGACGAGAGAATCCACCAGAAAAGTCCCTATGACGACGCCGCTGAAAAGGACCGGCACCGCGATCTCCGGGGAGAACTTATCCTGCAGGAACGGCAGGTTAGAGCGCAGCATAGAAATAGGGATATACAGGCACATCGGCACGGCCACCAACAAAAGCGTGCGGCCGAAATTGCGCAGGAAGAGCCGCGCGCCCGCAAGGAACGCCGCGAGGAACTTTTTCTCTTTAAGGACGATATAGGGGATGGCGTAAATAAAAAAGCCCTGCACCATCACCGCGAGGACGAAGTTGACGGCAGGGACGAACATGGTCAGCCAGAAACGCGCGGGCAGGAACAGAAGCTTCGCGTGCCCGCGGAAATACTTGAGAAGCAGCAACGTCGGCTCTTTCATGAGAAAGTGGACGCCGACATAGAGCACGAGGCTCAACAGGAAGAGCGACACATAGTGTTTGAGGACAGCGCGGAAAGCGGACCCGATACGGACCTTCTCGCGGTGCTGCAGACGGGCGACCAGATAAACCGCTGTCGCGCCGGTCAAGGCGCCGACTAAAATATCGGCCGCCAATTTACCGTAATAGTAAACCTTCGGCAGCAGGACATAGATATAAGGATAGTGCAAATAAACAGCCCCCCAGATGCTCTTGATGGGGGGCGCTAAGACATAGTTGAACGGGAAGTGCGGACTGACCGACAGCAGCCACAGCGCTAACGTTTCGGCGGCGGCCAAGACAAGGAAAGGGATAAGGATCCTGGGATCGGAGAGAAGAAGATCGACTGCCTTCCTCCAGATACCGACTATCCCCCTAATAGATGCGGTCTTCTTGAGGCTCGACAACGGCATAGATTTTAGGGCCATAATGACAAGTGGAACAAAAGTATAGCATATGTATGTTTTTTGTCAAGAATAAAACGTTCTATGGAATAACGGGTTAGAAAAGCGGGGGCGGGACTTCTTCGGAAGGGTCAGCGCGCCTCGACGTCACCCAAAGCAGCTGTCTTTTCTCTCAGGGACTCGGCGATGGCGACATAAGGATCATCTTTTGATGAAGAACTTAACTCATTTAATTCCAATATGTTACCTATTCTGACTTCCACCGGTGCAGGGACAGGTATCATTTGCCCCCGAGGCCAGACCTTATAAGCCCCTTTTAAATAGATCGGCAACACCCGGGCGCCCGATTCCTTCAAAAGGATCCCTATCCCCTTCCGGAACTCTTTGAGACCCCCATCGGCCGACCGCTGCCCTTCCGGAAAATAGACCAGCACCTTGCCTTGTTTCAGGACATACTGGCAGGCCTTCAGCGCTTCGGTCAGATCGATGCTCGCGTCAATAGGGATGAGCCGATGGAAACGCACGGCCCAGGCGAGCAACGGATGGTTGAAGATGGAGCCGAAGCCGACAAAGTAGGTTTTGAACAAAAGAGAAAAAGGCAAGGCGGCGATCACGAAGAACGCATCGAGATAAGTAACGTGGTTCGAGGAGATGACAAAAGGGGCATCCGCGGGGATGTTGCCCCGCCCCTTGACGCGCAGGAAGAACACGACCTGGATGAAGATCTTGAGCAATCCGATCTCCAGGAATGAAACGAAGCGATCAAAGAGATCGAAGCGCAGCTTGATGCGGCGCAAGGTCTCTTCCCGCGGAGGCTGGGAGAGCACCTGAGGCCAAAAGACCGTTTCGCCCTGCGCCAGCAATCCGTCAAAGGCGCTCTGCGGCAGGGCAACGCGGGCTTTCTCCATAAGCTCCCGGACGGTCCGCGCCTGGAACAATTCCAGCGCCAGCGTGTCATCGATCCCCACATTCACCAGGTCCTGAAGCGCGGACAGGAGCTCGATGCGGCCCAGCGAATCAAGGCCGAGGTCGAGCTCGAGATGATCATCGATATGCACCGGCTGTTTGAGGATCCTCGTCAAATACTGGAGCGCCGACTCTTCGAAGCGGGTCAGATCCGGCGAAGGCTCCTTGTCGGCCTCGCGCTTGTAATGCCCTTTCTCGTAATCCTGGGCGATCCGGTAGCGCATCAGCTTGCCCAATCGCGTGCGCGGCAGCGTCTGGCCCGTCAACACGAACCCCTTGACGCGCAGATACGGCGGCAGCTTCTGCGCGCAGGCGTCCATCTCCCATTTGACCTTGAAATGGATATTGACGTGGCCTTTCTGCTTCAGGCGGTCTTCGTCGGGAACGATCACCGCGACCAGATGGCTGGCCTCCGAACCGCTCTCGGCATGCAAGACGCATATCTCCTTGATGAACTCGCTGCGCGAATAGACCGCTTCGACCTCCTCCGGGTTGACGTTCTTGCCAGACGGCAGGACGATCAGCTCGTTGGAGCGGCCGGTGAGATGCAGATATCCCTGCGCGTCGACAAACCCCAGGTCCCCGGTCAAAAACCATCCGTCCCTGAGGACCTCGCGCGTGCGCCCCAAGGCGCGGTAATACCCCAGCATGACGTTGGCGCCCCGAATGGCGATCTCGCCCCTCCCTGCCTCGTCGGGATCCCTGATCTCTATCGAGACGTCCGGCAGGGCCTTGCCCACCGAATCAAAGCGCGCGCGGCCCGGCGGGTTGAAGGTCACGACCGGCGAGGTCTCCGTCAGGCCGTACCCTTCGATCGCCTGGAATCCCCATCTCCGGAAACTCTGCGCGACTTCAGGGTCGAGCTTCGCCCCGCCGCTGATCAATAACCGCAATTGCGGCCCCAGCGCCTCGTGCAATCCTTTCAAGACCCTTTTGGAAACGTTGAGCCCGCTGGCGCGCGAGATCCCGGCGCAGAGGTCCATCAGCCGGTCCGTCGTCCAGCGCGAGAGCAGGCTCACCTTTTGCATCTTCTCGCCGATCGTGCGACGCAAGACGGCGTACAGCTGGGGTACGCCGACGAAGACCGAAACGCCGTTCTCTTTTAACGACAGGAAAAGCTCGTGGGGCACGATGGCCGGAAGATAGCAGACGGTCGCGCCCTCGAGGACCGGCGCGAGGAGCGTCACCATGAAAGGATAAGTATGATGCAGCGGAAGCAAGGACAGGATGACGTCGCTCGATCTCAGGATGCCGACGCGCCGGATCGAGGCCGCGTTCGCCAGGAGGTTCGCGTGCGTCAGCATGACCGCTTTGTGCTCCTGGGTCGTGCCGGAGGTATAGAAGAGCGCCGCTAATTTGTGAGAGGAAAAGTCAGACTGGCCCTTGCGCGGCGGGGCGCCGGAAATGCGCTCTTGAGGGCGGTCCAAAAATAACGGCGCGCAATCCGTCAGCCCCGAAAGGACGCCGGCCAGGGAAAGGCTGAACCGCTCTTCGGTCAGCAGAAGGCGCGCCCGCGAATGGCGCAACATCCCTCCCAGGTCTTCGGGGCTCAGCTGCGCGTCGAGCGGCACCGCGACCGCCTGCAGCGCCATGCACGCGAAGAAAGCCGCCGGCCACTGGGGCCCGCTCGTCAAAAGGAACGCGACCCTCTGCCCCGGGCGGATCCCTTTGGCGCGCAGGACATCCGCGAGCTCGCCGACCCGCGCCTCAAGCTGCGCGAAGGTCAGGCTCTCGTAATTCTCTTTTTTCTTGTATCGGATGCAGACAGCGTCGGCGTGGGCCTGGCAGGATTCCTTGAAGGCTTGATAGAGATTGTTTTGCATAATCCTTGACGCGAATGAGTCTATAGTCGATAGTCTATGGTCGATTGTCGATGGATAAAAGACCGAGGCAGAACGATGAGGCTTTTCGGCTTTGACTATAGACCATCGACTATTGACTATCGACTGACTTGAGACCTTGTCTACAGAACCGCCTACAGCTTCGGCCGCAGCGCCGGCTCCAGGTCCTGGATGAAATAATCGAAGAATTGGGGGAACTTTTCGTGGACGCCTTTTTCCAGCTCAGTGATGTCGGCGAGATACGGCGTCACCATCCCGTAAAAATCCACCTCGGGGCCGATGGGCTTAAAGACAAACCCGTGGATCTTCAGCAGCATCCAGAGCGTCCTCTCCATCAGGGCGAACCAGTAGTTGACCTTCAGGCGCTTGCTCTCCTGGTACATGGCGCGGTACAGGCCGAAGGCCATGGGGCGCACGCGGCGGACGAAATACGCGCCCTTATCCTGCCCTGACTGATCATGGGCCTGCGGTTCATAATACAGGCCGTCCTGGGATCTGCGGCGATAAAGCTTGCTGATGGTCAGGCGGGAGATCTCGGCGCAACGGCCGCGTGACAGTTCCTCGAGATCGACGTTAAGGGAAGGACAGTGCTCCTCGATGGGAAAACGGCCGCACGAAGAGAGGATGAGGCGGACCGAGCCGACGAGATTCCCCTCCTGGTCAAAGCCGCCGAAATGGACGGAGTCGGCGTCAAAGCGGTCCGTCTCGACCTTAAGAGGATAATCCTGCGGCTGGATGAAATTGCACTCGTTGCAGTAAACCTGGAACCTGAGGCGGTAGGCTTCCTGAAGATCCTCGGGAGAATCGAGCTTCCTGAAAAGAAATTTTTCTTCCATGGCGAGGGCCCTGAAACGATCAGGCTTCGATGACCGGTGTCTGAGGATTAAAGCCGGAGGCCCGGAAGACGCCCCTCTTCTCTAAGTCGCCGACATCGATGAGATACGGGGTGACCGGACCGTAAAAATCGACCTTGGGGCCGATCGGCTCAAAGACAAAGCCATGGAGCCCTACCAGGATCTTAAGAGGCTCCTCCATCAAGGCCAGGCAATAACGGATCCCCTGCTGGAGGCACTCCTGATAGAGGGCGCGGCACAGGCCGATGGCGATCGGACTGACGCGGCCGATGAAAGCGGTAGGCTTTTCCGTAAGCGCTTCGGACGGCGATCCATAATTCGTCCGGCGGCGGTAGATCTTGCTGATCGTCAGGCGGGAGATCTCCGCGAAAGCGCTGCGAGGCGCCTCAAATCTGGCGATCTCCAGGCCTGGACAGACATCTTCGATCGGGAACTGATAGGAAGAAGGCAAAATGAGACGCACGGCGCCCACCAACTGGTCGTTCAGGTCAAAGGCGCCGAAGTGCACCGAGTAACGATCGAACGCGTCGGTCTCGTAACCGAGAGGATAATCCTCCTCCCTGATGAAATCGCACTCCTTACAGTAAACCTGGAACCGCAAACGGTAGGCTTCCTGGAGAAGCTCAGGCGTATCGATCTTTTCGAATGTATATAACCGTTCAATCATAGTTATTTTGGAATTATGTTAGCACAAGCGGCAAAAGGCGTCAACTTGACATTTTATCCTCAACAAATATAATGGGTTGTATGAAGATCCTGGCTGTCTTCCTTGTTTTGCTCTTTTTTTCCGCCGCCTCTCCCGTTTTCGCCCAGGACCCCACCCCTCAACAGCTCGTCAAGCGCAGCGATGACCTCATGCGCGGCACCACCCAGGAAGGCGTCTACACCATGACCATCACCACGCCCAGCTGGGAGAGGACCCTGAAGCTCTTTATCTCCAGCAAGTTGCGCGACAGGATCCTCATCAAGATCCTCTCCCCGGCCAAGGAGAAAGGGATCGCGACCCTGCGCATCAAGAACGAAATGTGGAACTATATGCCTTCCGTAGAGCGCACCATCAAGATCCCCCCTTCCATGATGCTGCAGCCGTGGATGGGCAGCGATTTCGCGAACGACGACCTCGTGCGCGAGAGCAGCGTCGTCTACGATTACGACCACAAGCTCATCTCGACGGAAAAAGCCGACGGCCAGGACGTGTGGGTCATCGAGCTGACGCCCAAGCCGAACGCCGGCGTCGTGTGGGACAAACGGATCATGCGCATCCGTCCCCGCGACTACATTCCCCTTCGCGAGGATTTCTACGGCAAGGACAACCGCCTCATCAAGACGCTGCGGTATTCAAAGATCAAGAAGATCAGCGGCCGGCTCATCCCCACCTATTGGGAGATGACCTCGGAGGTCAAAAAAGGACACCGGACAATCATTGAAGTTGACGAAAAAGTGGTCTATAATAATCCCATCAAAGAGAGCGCGTTCAGTCTGCAGAGTTTGAGGAAGAGGGTTTAGTATCGTTCGCTGTTTAGTTGGTTAGTCTGTAGGGAACGGTCTCAGACCGTTCCCTACGTGAAACCCTGAGACTTTGAAACTTTCATCAGCCCATCCATCTCTCGACCGCCTAAAGGGCTGACAATACTATGACCACCTTCACCAAGATCGCCTGGCGCAACATCCGGCGCAACAGGGCCCGATCGACGATCACCATCGCGGCCGTTTCCGTCGGCCTCTGCGCCCTCATCTTCCTGAAAGGCTTTGTCGACGGCGCCGACCGCCAGATGGTGGAAAACTACACCGACCTCCTGATCGGCCATATCCAGGTCCATAAGGCCGGCTTCCACGAGAACATGGACCTGGAGAAGACCATCATCAACTCCCACGTCCTGTCCCAAAGCTTTAAAAAGATCCCCGGCATCAAGTCTTTCTCCAACCGCGTCAAAGATTACGCCCTCATCTCCTCGACCGACGGCTCCGCCGGCGTCCTGCTCATGGGCGTCGACCCCGAGACCGAAAAGCGCGTCTCCGTCATCCATAAACGAGTCCGGCGCGGCAGCTTCCTCGGCAAAGACGACCACACCAAGGTCATCATCGGCACGACGCTCGCCAAGAACCTCAAGGTCGACGTCGGCGACAAAGCCGTCCTGATGAGCCAGGCGAGCGACGGCAGCATGGCGGCGTCCGCGTTCGAAGTGGGCGGGATCGTGGAGACCGGCGCGGAGGAGATCGACAAACAGCTCGCCCTCATCACGCTCAAGGCCGCGCAGGACCTGCTCGTGCTGGGCAGCAAGGTGTCGGAGATCGTCATCAAGACCCATTCGCTGGAAAGCATCGACGGCATCGCCCGCCAGCTCAAACAAAAAGCCACCTCGAAGCGGTTCGAGGTCCTGACCTGGAAAGACGTCTCGCCGATGACCTACCAGTGGATGCAATTCGACCAGGCCTTTACCCATCTCATCCTGATCATCGTCCTTATCATCGTCGCCTCCGGCATCCTCAACACCGTGCTCATGGGCGTCCTGGAGCGCATCCGCGAATTCGGCATCATGCTGGCGCTCGGCACCAAGCCTAACCAGGTCACCCAGGTCGTGGCGGTCGAATCATTCCTCCTCGGGCTCATGGGCGTCATCATCGGCGGCTGCATCGGGACGGCGCTCGTGATCCTGACGGGCATCAAAGGCATCAATCTTTCCATGATCTCCAGCGCCCTGAACAGTTTTTATATCGGCTCCGTCATCTATCCGCGGCTGGATGTCTTCAGCCTCATCTTTTACGTCACGATCGTCCTGCTGGTGAGCATCTTCGTCTCCGTTTATCCGGCGAAAAAAGCCTCGCAGCTGTCGCCGATCGAGGCGATCAGGCACGTGTAGATAAAGTGGTCGATAGTCCATAGTCTATGGTCTATGGTCAAAACCTAAGACGTCAGGTTAAGGAGGTTACGAACGTTAAGAAGGTTAAGGACGTTACTGCGCCAAGTTTAAAAAAGAAGCAAGCTTTTGCCTTTTATCCTAACAGTAACCTTCTTAACCTCCTTAACTTTCTTA
>JBFZAX010000008.1:0-14250 GCA_041308805.1 Candidatus Omnitrophota bacterium
GTGTCGAGCTCGGTGACGCATATATTCCTGCTTCTTCCTGTGAAGTCCGGAAAATTCCAGATAGGGCCTTTTGATTTTCAGCTCGGGCAGGACCGCTTCGTTTCCAACGCCGTGACTGTCGAGGTCGGCGATCCGCAGGCGGCTGCGGCGGCAGGGCTGCCTTCCGCAGACGCTTCCGGCGCTCCCGCTTTTTCCGGGGGGATCGGTGACAGGGTCTTCCTGACCCTTGAGGCCTCCAAAGAAAAGGTCTATCTGAACGAGATCCTTCCGGTGACCGTCAGGCTGTATGTCCTGGGGATCGGCGCCCGCGATGTCCAATATCCCGAGTTCGCTCACGAAGGATTTTCCAGGGGAGAGTTTGTCCAGCCACGGCAGTACCAGCAGAGCGTCAACGGGCGGCTCTTTAATGTCGTTGAGTTTCAAGCGCAGATCTTTGGCTTGAGGCCCGGCGTGTTCCAGATAGGGCCCGCCTCCCTGAAGCTGAATCTTTTGATCCCCCGCCAGGAGCGGGGGCGCGTCCCGGCGGGGTGGGAGCAGGTATTCGACCGGGGTTTCTTCCCTGATTTTTTCGGGGGATATGAGGCCTATCCTTACGAAGCCAAGGCCTCCGCCTTCCCGCTGACGGTTTTGGACCTGCCGGCAGAAGGCCGTCCCCAGGATTTCACGGGCGCCGTGGGCGATTTCCGCTTTCAGGCGACCGCTTCTCCGTCGGAAGTCCGGGTCGGCGATCCCGTGACGCTTAAAGCGATCATCGAAGGGCAGGGGAATTTCATGCCCGTCGCCGCCCCGCGCCTTCAGTCGCAGGAAGGCTTTAAGGTCTATGATCCGCAGGTCACGCAGGAGCCCCAACGCAAGGTCTTTGAGCAGGTCATCATGCCCCAAAATGAACGGATCGCCAGCGTCCCGGCCCTTGTCTTTTCGTTCTTCGATCCGGCGGCGGGAACTTACCGGACGCTGACGCAAGGCCCTTTCCCTCTCAAGGTAACGGCGTCTGCGGATGTGTCGCGGGTCGTGGGTTCGACGGCTCCGGCGGCTGCCGGCGGCCGGGAAGAGTCTTTCGGCCGCGATATCGTCTATATCAAAGAGTCCCTGGGCCCCTTGTCCCCGGCGCGGGGGGTTGGGATCGGCGGCTTCGCATGGCCGGTCCAGGCCGTCCCGCCCTTATCTTTTTTTATCTTTGCGGCCCTTCGCGCCCGGTCCCGGAGGCTTGAGTCCGATGTGAAGTTCGCGCGGCGGCTGCGGGCTCCCCGCCAGGCGAGGCAGGGACTGCAAAAAGCCGGGAAGCTCCTGCAGGAAGGACAGGCGGCGGCCTTCTATGATTCCGTTTTTCTTGTCCTGAGGGATTATCTGGGCGACCGCTTCCATCTTTCCTCCCAGGCGATCACGGTCAGCGTCATCGATGAGGTCATTGCGCCCCGGGGGGTGGGGGCTCAAACCCTGGCGGATCTTAAGGAGATCTTCACGGATTGCGATACGGCGCGCTACGCGCCGGCGGCGATAACCCCTTCGCGGATGAAGGATGTCTACGAAAAATTGCGCCGCGTCATCGATACCTTTGAAAGGGGAAAATTTTAAGATGAAGAGCCCGCGGATAAGACTCCTGCTCTTTGGCTGCGTCGCTTCGGCGCTCTTTCTTTGCGCCGGGGTCCTCGAGGCCCAGTGTTTGACGGCCCGGGACGCCGAGAAGCTCTTTGAGCAGGCCAGCGCCCTTTATAGAGAGAATGATTTTGCCGAAGCGATCCGTCAATACAGGGATATCCTTGATAAGGGAGGGGAGAGCGCCGCAGTCTATTATAATCTGGGCAATTCTTTTGCCAAGCTGGGGCAGTTCGGCAAGGCGTTGTTTTATTACGAGAAGGCTTCCTGGTTAGCGCCTCGGGACCCCGATGTGAGGGCGAACCGGGAATATGTCCTTTCGACCCTGGGCATCCCCGGCGTCGCCGGGCCCTGGGGAGCGCGCAACCTTGGGCGACTCTCCCGTTCCCTGAGCCAGGCGTCCCTGTTTTTCTATTTAACGTTTTTTAACGTCCTCTTTTTTCTCTTGCTGGGCTTTTCTTTTGTTTTTCCGGCATCCCGCCGGTGGTCCAGGCCGGCGGCAGTGGCCGCGTTGATGCTCTTTTTGACCGCCGCCGACCTGATGAGGCGCCAGAACGACCGTCGCGATAAAGGCGCTCTGGTCATCGCGCCGGAAGCGGCCGCGCGGTTCGGCCCTTCGCAAGAGGCGACCACTTTTTTTAAATTGGCAGAAGGAGCAGAGGTCAGGGTCCTGGAGACCATCGGGGAGTGGCGCAAGGTTCGGCGCGCGGACGGCAAGATCGGATGGGTCTTGCGCGACGCGTTGGCAGCCTGGAGGACGGACCTGCCGGCTTGAGGGTTTTTGCGGCTGTTCGGCGGAGGGGAAGTCATAAATATTTATTGACAATCGCGATAAGTGTGATAAATTTTTGTAAATAGCTCGAGGAGAACCCGGAAAAAGGAGCAGCAAGGCCGAGTCTGATAGAGCTTTGCGTTTAAGGGTGGGTTCCCGGGAGCCGGCAGTGTTTGAAAGGAGGGTAGGTGCAGTGGCTAGAGGCAAAGTGAAGTGGTTCAGCAATCAGAAGGGGTACGGTTTTATCACTCCGGAGAACGGAAAAGACGTTTTTGTCCATTTCAGCGCGATCCAGGGGGATGGTTACAAGTCGCTAGAAGAGGGCCAGGAGGTGGAGTTCGAGATCGAAAATGGCCCTAAAGGCGAGCAAGCCGTTAAGGTTTCCAGAGTATAACTTCGTCGTTGAAGGGTGCCCTTGAGTTCGCAAGGGCACCCTTTTCTTTCGGCCCATAGTTTTTGATATGGGTTTTTTTATTCCCTAAGGATGCTATAATAGCATTTCGAAATACACGGGCGGTCAGGAAAGAAGGAGGGCGCTATGTGGTCCCTGAAGATCAGGATGTTTTTGTTGTTGGCGGTATTGTTTGCCATTTTATATGGGGCAGCGGTCGGGATCGGTGTTTTTATGGGAGTCAACGACTTCTATTTCTATCTCTTTTTAGCCGTCGGGACCCTTTTCGTCCAATATTTGGTGGGGCCGAAACTCGTCGAATGGTCTATGCACGTGCGCTACGTCGACCGTTCACAGCACCCTCGCCTTTTTGAAATGGTGGAGGACCTGGCCCGAAAAGCCGGCATGCCGGTGCCCCGCATCGGCATCGCCCAGATCGCGTTGCCGAACGCCTTTGCTTTCGGCCGCGGCGTTTCGGACGGCCGGGTGTGCGTGACCCAGGGGATCCTGAGCCTGCTGGATGAAGGCGAGCTGAAGGCCGTCCTGGGCCATGAGTTGAGCCATTTGAAAAATCGGGACGTTTTGACGATCACGCTCCTTTCGGTCATTCCCCTCGTTCTCTACCGGATCGCTTTTCACATGTTGTTTTACGGCGGACGCCGCAGGGAGAGCGGCAGCGCGCCCGCGGCGCTCATCGGGCTGGCGGCGTTCCTCTTTTATTTCGTGACGAACCTGCTGGTGTTGTACGGCTCGCGCATCCGGGAATATTTCGCGGACCGGGGTTCGATCGCGCTCGGCAATCCGCCGTCGGCCCTGGCGTCGGCGCTGTATAAGCTTGTTTACGGCGCGGCGCGCGCGGACCGCAATGAGATCCGGGACGTGGAGGGCTTAAAGGCTTTTTTTGTCAATGATCCTTCCCGGGCGCGCAACGAATTGAAGGAATTGGCGGATCTTGACAAGGACCGGAGCGGCACGATCGATTCCGACGAGCTGCTGGCGATTCGGCGCAAGGAGGTCAAGCTCGGCTTCGGCGACGTGATGATGGAGGTCATGAGCACCCATCCCAACATGCTCAAGCGCATCAAGCATCTGTCGGAGCAGGGATGAAAGAATGAACAATTTATTCAGGTGAACTCTTAAGGCAAATTAGTCTATAGTCAATGGTCGATAGTCGATTGTCAATGGATAAAAGCCGAAGCAAAAACGATGAGGCTTTTCGGCTTTGACTATAGACCATAGACTATGGACTATCGACTCCGTTGAGACCTTGAGACCCATCTACCAGATCAAGCTATGAGCATTAAGATACTGTTCATCGGCGATGTTGTCGGTTCTCCTGGGAGGGCGGCCATTAAGCAGCTGGTGCCGAAGATCCGCCAGCGCGAGGCGGTGGACGTTGTCATCGCCAACGCCGAGAACTCGGCGGGCGGCTCGGGGATCACGCCCCGCGTCGCGCGCGATCTTTTTCAGTCGGGCTGCGATGTCTTGACCTCCGGAGATCACGTCTGGAGAAGGCCGGAGGCCATGGAGCTGTTGCAGCGCGAAGCCCATATCCTGAGGCCGGCGAATTTTCCCGCGGGGACGCCGGGGCGGGGCAGCACGGTCTTCAAGACCTCCCAAGGGGTGGGCGTAGGGGTTGTCTGCCTGCTGGGCCGGGTCTTCATCGACGCGATGGTCGAGTCCCCGTTCAGGACGGTCCAGGAAGAGATCAAACAGCTCAAGCCTCAGGCGCCGGTCATCATCGTCGACCTGCACGCGGAAGCGACCTCGGAAAAAGTGGCGATGGGGTGGTTTTTGGACGGCGAGGTCTCCGCGGTGGTGGGGACCCACACGCACATCCAGACAGCCGATGAGAAGATCCTTCCCAAAGGCACGGCCTATATCACCGATGTGGGCATGACCGGCCCGTATGATTCCGTCATCGGCCGCAATAAAGACAGGATCATCGAGAGGTTTCTGACCGGCATGCCGACGCGTTTTGAGCTCGGCACCGGCGATGTCCAGCTCCACGGCGTCTTAATGGAGTTTGACGAGGCGACGGGCCGCGCGCTTAAGATCCAAAGGGTCCGCGAATCCGTCGCTGTTGTCGAGGACGATCTCTCGGACGCATAGCCAATATCATTTCCGCGGGAAGGCCGTATATCCGTGGCGCCCAACATCCTCACCGTCAGCCAGCTGACCCAGGACATCAAGACCGTCTTAGAGAGCGTCTTCGAAGAGCTCTTTGTCGAAGGCGAGGTCTCCAATCTGCGCCAACCCTCCTCGGGCCACATCTATTTCAGCCTTAAGGATGCCTCCAGCCAGATCCGCTGCGTGCTCTTCCGCGGCGATGCGGTCCGGCTGAAGTTTTCCTTGAAGGACGGCTTGAAGGTCGTCTGCCGGGGCCGCGTGGGGGTCTATGAGCGCGACGGGCAGTATCAGCTTTATGTGGTTTCCGCCGAGCCCCAGGGCAAGGGCTCTCTTCAGCTGGCGTTCGAGCAGCTCAAGGAGCGCCTCGCCAAAGAAGGCCTTTTCGACGAGTCCCGCAAAAAGCCGTTGCCATTCCTGCCTGCGACGATCGGCGTCGTCACTTCGCCGACCGGCGCGGTCCTTCGCGATATCCTGCACGTCTTAGAGAGGCGTTTTCCCGGTTTTCATCTCGTGGTCTATCCTACGCGCGTCCAGGGCGAGGAGGCGACCGGCGAGATCGTGCGCGCGCTGGAAGATCTCAATCGATGGGAAAACGTCGATGTCATCATCGTCGCCCGCGGCGGCGGCAGCCTCGAGGACCTTTGGTGTTTCAACGAAGAGGCGGTCGCGCGCGCCATCGCCGCCTCCCGCATCCCGGTCATCTCCGCGGTGGGCCACGAGACGGATTACACGATCGCTGATTTTGTGTCGGATCTTCGCGCCCCCACGCCTTCGGCCGCGGCCGAGATCGTCTTGCCGTCCAGAAGCGAGCTCAACGACCGGATCGCCGGGGCGTTGCGCTATCTGTCCAAGGGGCTGCGGGATTGGGTGCCGCAGCATATCCAGCGGGTCGATGACCTGACGCAGGAGATGCGGCGGGCCGCGCAAGGTCTTTGGGAACGGGCGCAGGCGCGCTGGGAAGGCCTCACGCGCGAATTGGAGGCGCTCAATCCCCTGGCGGTCCTGCGCCGGGGGTACAGCATCACCCTGCGCGCGGATACGGGCAAGGCCCTGGTCAGCGTCCAGGGGCTGAAGAAGGGCGACAAGGTCACGACGCGGCTCTCGCGCGGGACGCTCGTCAGCGAGGTCACGGAAATCTTAACACAGGGTCCGTCAGCCTGATATAATAGACCGCGGGGAGGTGGCGATGGGATTTGAAGAAGATTTGAAGAAGCTCGAAAAGATCGTGGAAGACCTCCACGCGGAAAAGCTTCCGCTGGAGAAAGCCGTGGAGAAGTTCGAGGAAGGCGTCAAGCTCGCCGACGCGTGCCTGAAGATCCTGGAAACCATGCGCCAGAAGATCGAAGTGGTCGCCAAGACCCGCGACGGCAAGCTGAAGCTTAAACCGCTCGCATCCGGGGAAGAGGCGTCCGAGGAGTAGAAGATGTGGCTGGAGACGATCAAGGCCTGCCCTGACCTGAAAAAGATCCCTGTCGATAAGCTCCCCGAGCTCGCCCAGGAAGTGCGGGAGCGCATCATCAGCGTCGTTTCCAAGACGGGCGGGCATCTGGCGTCCAGCCTGGGGGCGGTGGAGCTGGCGATTGCGGTACACTATTGTTTTCAGGCGCCGCAAGATGCGATCGTCTGGGACGTGGGCCACCAGGCGTACGCCCATAAGATCCTGACCGGCCGTAATGATGCTTTTGACACCCTGCGGCAGGCGGGCGGCCTCAGCGGCTTTCCGTCCCGCACGGAGTCGGCGTACGACCCTTTTTCCGTCGGGCACAGCTCGACCTCCGTTTCTT
The DNA here is from genome assembly GCA_041308805.1 of Candidatus Omnitrophota bacterium. Taxonomy (GTDB): domain Bacteria; phylum Omnitrophota; class Gorgyraeia; order Velamenicoccales; family Velamenicoccaceae; genus JBFZAX01. The sequence goes on from JBFZAX010000008.1 coordinate 6,674, forward strand.
TGGCCCTGGGGGTCGCGGCCAGCCGCCACCTGCGCGGCCAGAAAGACAAGACGGTCGCGATCATGGGGGACGGTTCGCTGACCGGGGGGATGTGCTTTGAGGCGCTCAACCACGCCGGCCACGTGGGTTGCGACCTGCTGGTCATCCTGAACTCCAATGATATGGCCATCGCGCCCAGCGTGGGCGCGCTGAGCACTTACCTTAATAAGATCATCTCCAAGCCCGTTTATAACCGCTTCAAGGAAGCCCGCGACGCTTTCCTGCGCCAGCGCATCCCGCGCATCGGGCCGCGCCTGCAGCGGCTGGTCGACCGCTTCGAAGAGATGCTCAAGGGATTGATCGTTCCGGGGATCTTCTTTGAGGAGCTGGGGTTCAAATATTTCGGGCCGCTCGACGGCCACGATCTGGGCGTGCTGATACGGACGATGAAAGACCTCCAGGGTCTGAAAGGGCCGCTCTTGCTGCATGTCGTGACCAAGAAGGGCAAGGGGTTCGCTCCGGCCGAAGACCAGCCGGTCAAATTCCACGGGACGACCTGTTTCGATATTGTCAGCGGCGAGGTCGTGAGTTCGGCCCAGAAGTCTCTGGTGTCCTTCACGGATGTCTTCAGCTGCAAGCTCGTCGCGCTCGCCGAGAAGAACGAGAAGATCGCGGCGGTGACCGCGGCCATGCCCGAGGGGACGGGGCTGCACCGGTTCGCCGAGGCCTTTCCCAGGCGCTTTTTCGACGTCGGGATCGCCGAGGGGCACGCCGTCGGTTTTGCGGCCGGGCTCGCGCGCGAGGGGCTGAAGCCTTTCGTCGCTGTTTACTCGACTTTTCTGCAGCGCGGCTACGATCAATTGCTGGAAGAGGCGTGTTTGCAGAACCTGGGGATCGTTTTTTGTCTCGACAGGGCCGGAGTCGTGGGGGAAGACGGTCCGACGCATCACGGGATCTTTGATATCGCTTATCTGCGGCACATGCCTAACATGACGCTGATGGCGCCGGCGGATAGAGAAGACCTTGAGGCGATGCTCGAGCTTTGCCAGGGGCTGGAGACGCCGGCCGCGCTGCGTTATCCGCGCGGGCTCGCCGCGTCCAGGCCCAAGGGGCTGCCGTTCTCGGAGCCGCGGGTCGGAAAAGCCGAGCTCTGGGCCGAAGGGGAGGATATTGTCTTGTTGGCCGCCGGGAGCATGGTCTATCCTTGCCTGGAAGCGGCCCAACTCCTTTTGCAGCAGAAGATCTATGCGTCGGTCGTCAACGCCCGTTTCGTCAAGCCGCTGGACGAAACACTCATCCTGGACCTCTACGGCCGCTGCCGCGCCCTGATCACCGTCGAAGAAGGGGTGCTCAAAGGCGGGTTCGGCAGCGCGGTCCTGGAGCTCTTGGAATCCTCGGGCCGCCTGAACGCGGACCCGAAGCCCGTCAAGTGCCTGGGCCTGCCCAACGCTTTTATCACTTTCGATTCGCGGCCGGCGCTCTTGGAAAAGTACGGATTAGCGCCCCGGCCGATCGCCGAGGCCGCCCGAAGCCTCCTGTCCCGCTAATGGCTAAGACCAAGATCAGAAAAAACCGGTGCAAAGGATGCGGGCTGTGTATCGCCTATTGCCCCAAGAAGAACATCAAGGCCGATACGCAGCACAACGAAGCCGGGTATTTTCCGGCGGTGTTGGTCTGTGACGACGATTGCACGGGATGCGGTATCTGTTATTTGGTCTGTCCCGAGGTTTGCATCGAGATCGATCCTTAGGCGGTTAGGATATGCAAAAAAAGATCCTGATATCCGGCAATGAGGCGATGGGAGAGGCGGCGATCTGCGCCGGCTGCCGGTTTTACGCGGGCTATCCGATCACCCCCCAGAACGAGCTGACCGCTTATATGGCGGCGGAGCTCCCGAAGCGAGGGGGGATCTTTATCCAGTCAGAGTCGGAAGTCTCCGCGATCAATATGATTTTTGGCGCTTCGGCCTGCGGGGCGCGCACGATGACAAGCTCTTCGTCTCCGGGCATCAGCCTCAAGCAGGAAGGCATCTCTTATCTTTCCGGCGCGCACCTCCCGGCCGTCGTCATCAATGTCATGCGGGCCGGCCCGGGGCTGGGTAATATCTGGCCGGCGCAGGGGGATTATTTTCAGGCCACCAAAGGCGGCGGCCACGGGGATTACCGCATGATCGTGTTGGCGCCCGCGAGCATCCAGGAGTCGTTCGACCTGACAAAGAAGGCTTTTGAGCTGGCGGACCGGCATCGGATTGTCGCCATGGTTTTAAGCGACGGCATGCTCGGCCAGATGATGGAAACGTTGACCTTTGATCCCGATGAACCGCCTCCCGGCCTTGTCGCCAAGCCTTGGGCGCTCACCGGGGCGGATGGACGGCCGGCGAACGTGACGCGCTCTCTTTTCATGGCGCGCGACGCCGTCGAGAAGAACAATCTCCTGCTCCAAAAAAAATATCGCCGCATCGAATCCCGCGAGGTTCGCTGCGAAAAGCTATTGCTTGACGACGCGAAGCTGGCGGTTGTCGCTTACGGCACGATGAGCCGCATCGCCCGCGGGGCGGTGGAGGCCTTGCGGCGCCGGGGGGTCAAGGCGGGGTTGCTGCGGCCGGTCACCCTGTGGCCTTTCCCCAAAAAAGAGGTCGCCGAGGTCTCCCGGCGAGTGAAGAAGATATTGGTCGTCGAGATGTCTTATGGCCAGATGGTCGAGGATGTCCGGCTGGCGGCGGACCCCGGGGCCCAGGTCGGGTTCTATGGGCGCGCCGGAGGCGGGGTGCCCACCGAGCGGCAGATCATCCGCGAGGCGATGAAGCTCATCGTCGCGGCCAAAGGGAGGCGCCGTGGGTAGATCTTTCGGGAGGCCGAAGGCGCTGCGGGATGTCGTGACCCATTATTGCCCTGGCTGCGGCCACGGGATCCTCCATCGGCTGGTCGCCGAGATCATCGATGAATTAGGCATCCAATCCAGGACCATCGCGGTCGCGCCTGTCGGCTGCGCCGTCAATGCCTATGATTACTGGGGTGTCGATTGTTCCGAGGCGGCGCACGGCCGGGCCCTGGCGGTGGCAACGGCCATGAAGCGGCTGCAGCCGGACAAAGTGGTCTTCACCTACCAGGGTGACGGAGATCTGGCCGCGATCGGCACGGCCGAGACGATCCACGCGGCCAACCGGGGGGAGAATCTTACCGTCATCTTTGTGAACAACGCGGTTTACGGCATGACAGGCGGCCAGATGGCGCCCACCACGCTGGCCGGACAGAAGACGTCGACGACCCCGGAAGGCCGTCAGGTCCGGCGGGAAGGCTATCCGATCAAGATCTCCGAGATGCTCGCGCTCCTGGACGGGGTTTATTCCGTGGAGCGGGTCTCTTTGAACGGACCGAAGGAGATCCTGGATGCCCGACGGGCCGTCCGGCAGGCTTTTGTGAACCAGATGGAAGGCAAGGGATTTTCGCTCGTCGAGGTCCTTTCGATGTGTCCGACCTATTGGAGTAAGACGCCCCAGGAGTCGATGAAGTGGATCGCCGAGGAGATGATGCAGGTTTTTAAACCCGGGAAGTTGAAATGAGCTATAGTGATATTCTTAACGCGAATGAGTCGATAGTCAATGGTCAATAGTCGATTGTCGATGGATAAAGGAACGGTTTTAGGTTACGCAGGTTAAGAAAGTTAAGGAGGTTAAGAAGGTTACTGTCGCAATAAAAGACAAAAGCTTGCTTCTTTTTTAAGCTTGGCGCCGTAACCTCCTTAACCTGCCGTCACCAGACTTCGATCCTTTTGGTTTTGACCATAGACCATAGACTATGGACTATCGACTCCGTTGAGACCTTGAAACCTTGAGACTTTGCGACGAACGATATTCAAATCATGTTGATTGAACGGATCATCTGCGCGGGTTCAGGGGGTCAGGGCGTGCTCGCGATGGGAAAAGTCCTCGCCATTTCCGGGATGCGCGAGGGCAAAGAGGTGCTATGGCTGCCTTCCTACGGCGCCGAGGTGCGCGGGGGCACCGCCCATTGCGCGGTCGTGATCTCGGATGGCCCCATCGCCTCCCCGGTATTTGAAAAAGCCGACGCGCTGATCATCATGAACGACCCGTCGCTGCGCCGGTTCAAGAACCATATCCGCGACAAGGGGCTCTTGATCGTCAACTCGACGCTCGCGCACTGCAAGGCGACCTCGCGGCGCCTGAAGGTGGTCAACGCGCCGCTGACCCAGATCGCCATCGACCTGGGGTTTGAGCGCGCGGCCAATACCGTGGGGATCGGGGTGTATCTGGCGCTGAAAAAGCTCATCGCGCTCTCGACGATGGAGAAGGCGATCGAAGAAGTGCTCGCGCACCGCGAAAAGCTCGTCAGCGTCAACAAGAGGGCGCTGGAGGAAGGCTACTTCTGGGCGCAGAAGGAGCTGAAAAGCAATTAACAATGAACAATTTATTTAGGTGAACTCTTAACGCGAATGAGTCGATAGTCGATGGTCCATGGTCGATTGTCTATGGCCTGAAACGAAGTCGGAGGTCGGAAGTCAGAAGTCCGAAAAATCCGACTTCGGACATCGAACCTCGGACTTCGATCCTTTTGGTTTTGACCATAGGCCATAGACTATTGACTATCGACTGTGTTGATACTTCCGATGAACGGAGTTTTTCATGAATGAATCCAACAAAATCCGCGTCCGTTTCGCTCCCAGCCCCACAGGGTATCTTCACATAGGGGGGGCCAGGACGTGTCTTTTCAACTGGCTGCAGGCGCGCGCCCAGGGCGGAGCATTCGTCCTGCGCATCGAGGATACGGACCAGGCGCGGTCGAAAAAAGAGTTCCTTGACGAGATCCTGGAGAGCCTGACCTGGCTGGGCCTTAACTGGGACGAGCTGTATTTTCAGAGCCAGCGCTTCGAGGTCTACCGGAATTACGCCACCCGGCTCTTGGACGAGGGCAAGGCGTATAAGGCCGAAGACGGCTCCGGAGCGGTGCTGCTGAAGATGCCGCAGAAGAACGTCCGGATCGATGATATGATCCACGGGCCCATCCAGTTCGACGCGGGCCTGATCAAGGACCAGGTCCTGATCAAGTCCGACCAGTCCCCGACCTATAATTTCGCCTGCGTCGTCGACGACGCCGAAATGAAGATCACCCATATCATCCGCGGCGACGACCACATCTCAAATACGCCCAAACAGCTGGTCATCTATGAGGCGCTGGGTTTCGCGACGCCGAGGTTCGCGCACATCCCGATGATCCTGGGCAAAGAGGGCGGCCGGATGTCCAAGCGCGCGGGCGCGACCGCGATCACGGAATACCGCCGGATGGGGTTCTTGCCTGACGCCTTGGTCAACTACCTGATGCTTTTGGGCTGGTCCCCGGGCAACAACCAGGAGATCATCAGTTTACGCGACGCGGTCCCGAAGTTCGACGTGAAGAACGCGAACAAGACCGCGGCGACCTTCGACATGGACAAGCTTCTGTGGATCAACGGCCAGTATATCCGGGGCCGGCAGCCTGAGCCCCTGCTCGAGGAGGCGGTCCCTTTCCTGCGGGAGCGCGGACTGGCCGACGATAATTTTGATAGAAATTTCCTCCTGTCCGTATTAAAATTGTTCCGGGAGCGCGCCACCACCCTGCAGGAGCTCGCGCAGGCGATGGAGCCGTTCCTCGCCAAGGAGGTCGTTTACGACCCCGCCGCGAAAGAGAAATTCCTTTCGCAGGACCTCACGCGCGAGTTCTCGTTATTGCGGCAGCGTTTCGGCGATCTTGCGGATTTCGCGGCCCCGCGCATTGAGGAGGTCTTCCGGGCGGCCGCCGCCGAGCTGGGGGTCACGACGAAGCACCTGATCCATCCGTTGCGGGTGGCCCTCAGCGGCAAGACCGTCGGGCCCGGCATGTTCGAGTTGATCGAGACCCTGGGGAAAGACCGCACGCTTGAACGGATCCGGCGCGCGATGGAAGTATTTAAAACCTGAGGCCTATGAGGATGCGCTCACAAAGATCGTTCGGTTTTTCTCTGGTCCTCGTCTGCTGTGTTATCCTGACCCTCCTGTGCGGCTGTGAGACCTGGAGGGGGCTGTGCAAGGATGTCCAGAAGGCGGACGACTGGTTCCGAGAGAACGCCTGGTAAGAAGGGAACCGCCCGACCCCAGGCCCGCCGGATAGCCGCGGGGACCGTGTCGAGCGGTTTTCTTTATTCGAGGATGAAATTCAGCTGTCAAAGGCAACTTCGGCTCACCGGGAGTTGTCTCTTTTTTTCGGGTGTTTATCGCGGAGGCAGGCTTGATCGATGAACGGCGCGTCAGGGTCTTGAAGGAGGGCCCGGTCCTTGCCGGGCCGGTCGTCTATTGGATGAGCCGGGACCAGCGGGCGCATGACAACTGGGCCCTTCTGTTCGCCCAGCAGACGGCCTTGGAGAGAAAACAGCCTCTTCTCGTCGTCTTTTGCCTGGCGCCTGGGTTTTTGGGCGCGACGCCGCGCGCGTATGATTTTATGTTTGCCGGCTTGGCCGAAACAGAAAATGAATTAAGGCGGCATCGCATCGGGTTTGCGTTGCTGGCCGGCGAGCCGGCAGAGAGGTTGCCGCGTTATTTACGCCAGGTCAAGGCTTCGGCGCTGGTCGCAGATCTCGATCCTTTAAGGGTCAAGCGGGAGTGGAGAAAAGAGGTCGGCCCAAAAGTCGGAATTCCTTTTTACGAAGTCGATGCGCACAATATCGTCCCTTGCTGGGTCGCTTCGGACAAACAGGAGTTCGGCGCCTACACCCTGCGGCCGAAGATCCGCAAGGCGCTGCCTGATTTTCTGACGGGTTTTCCGGCGCTGCGCCGGCATCTCCCCGGAGCCGCCCTTTCCGCGGCGGTCGATTGGCAAAAGGTCCGCCGTTCTTTGAAGGCCGGTCAGGCCGCGGGTTTCCGCGACGGGATCACGCCGGGGCCGCAAGCCGGCCGCAGAGCTATGCGTGCTTTTTTGCGCAGGGGCCTGGAAGAATACGGATCCCGGCGCAACGACCCTTCCCTGAACGGGCAGTCCGGGCTTTCGCCTTATATCCATTTCGGCCAGCTTTCCGCCCAGCGGTTGGCCCGGGAGGCTTCGCGCATATCCTCGCCGTCCTGCGAGGCTTTTTTGGAAGAGCTCATCGTCCGGCGCGAGCTCTCAGACAACTATTGCCTGTACAATCCGTTGTATGACCGGTTTAAGGGGCTGCCGGCATGGGCCCGGCGGACATTGGAAGACCATGCATCGGATGAGAGGCCTTATATCTACAGCCGCCGACAGCTGGAAGAGGCGCGGACGCATGACCGTTATTGGAATGCCGCCCAGCGGGAACTGGCCGTCCGCGGCAAGATGCACGGCTACATGCGGATGTATTGGGGCAAAAAGATCCTGGAGTGGACAGCCGATCCTGAGGAGGCTTTTGAGACGTCGGTCTATCTCAACGATCGTTATGAACTTGATGGCCGCGATCCGAACGGTTATGCCGGCATCGCCTGGTGTTTCGGGAGCCACGACCGAGCGTGGGGGGAGCGGTCCGTCTTCGGAAAGGTCCGTTACATGAATGCCGGCGGATTAGAGAGGAAATTCGAGATGGACAGCTATGTCCGCCGCGCCAGGGTCGCTTGA
>JBFZAX010000009.1:0-2681 GCA_041308805.1 Candidatus Omnitrophota bacterium
GCCGTCAATTCATCATAGATCGCTTCCAAAGACTTGCCTTCTCCTTTTAAAGAGACGATCGCCTCGTCGTACACCGGAGAAGTCTTGATCGCCTTCTCAAAGATCGTGGGGTTGGTCGTCACCCCCAGGATGCCGTTCTCGAAAAGGGCCTTTAGCTGCCCGTTCTTGATCATCAGCCGGTCCATATTGTCATACCAGGGGCTCTGCCCCAGCTGGGCCAGCTTCTTAAGCCTGTTTATCTGGATATCGCTCATCGTTGCTCCGCAAAATAGGAAACGGGGGCAGAGGCGAAGCCGCCTTCCGCCCTCATCCGAAAAATCTCTCCCCCTGGGCCCAGTCGGCGCCGTCCACCTCGTCGATGACGAGATACGTCGCTTCTTTGGGTTTTTTCGCCACGCGCAACAGAGTGTCCGAGAACTCCCTGGCGATCTGTTTCTTCTGTTCCGGAGTCAATTTTCCTACCACTTTCAGGTTGATGAAAGGCATGGCCTTTTCTCCTCTTGAGGGGCTATTTCGTCAAGACAAAGATCGCGTTGAAAGCCAAAAGATTGGGCCAAAAGATGACGGGGCCCTTCTTGCCGAGAAAATACCGCTCCAGGATGGCGATCTTCTCCTGGCGGCAATAAGCGACGAAGTCGCTGATGCTCAAAAACCGCAGGTTGGGCGTGTTATACCATTCATACGGCAGCGACGCAGTGACCGGCGCCTTCCCCCGGAAGAAAAGGTTGAGCCGCGCGTTCAGGTGCGCGAAATTGGGAAAACCGATCACGACCTTCCTGCCCACGCGCAGGGCCTCCTTGATGACGAAGTCCGCCTTCTTGACCTCCTGGAGGGACTGGTTGAGCAGGACGTAATCGAAGCTCTTGTCCGGATACTCGATCAAGCCGCTGTCGATATCGCTGTGAAAGACGCTCAAACCCTTTTCGACGCAGCGGTAAATGGCCTCTTCGCTGAGTTCGATCCCCTGGACCTTGGCGTTCTTCTCCTTGGCGAGGAAATAGATGAGCTCGCCCGTCCCGCAGCCCAGATCAAGGACCCTCGAGCCCGGCTCGACGATCTTGTAGATGACCCTGTAGTCGGCGCGCACCGTATCGAATGTCATGGGGTTTTGATGTGATAACCGCGGAAGGTCTTATCCAAGAAATGAGTGATCAGGTGCGTCTCCTCTTCGACCTCCAGGAGAAAAGCATCGTGCCCGTAAGTGGACTTGACCTCGCAATAAGTGGCGTCGGCGTGCCTCGTCTTGAGCTGCCGAACGATCTCCTGGGACTGGTACGCGGGATACAGCCAATCGGACTGGAAGGCGACCACCAGGAACCTCGTCTTGATCGCCTTTTCCTGGGACAGGAGCTTTCCCCCGGAAAGGTCGAAATAATCCATGGCTTTCGTGATATAAAGATACGAATTGGCGTCAAACCGTTTGACGAAATTGTCCCCGCGGTAACGCAGATATCCTTCCACTTCGAAATCCGTGCGGAAGGAAAAACTGTAATCCTTGTCCTTCAGCCGGCGGGAAAACTTCTCTTCCATCGACTGATGGCTCATGTAGGTGATGTGGCCGATCATACGGGCGATCGCCAACCCCCGCTCAGGCTGACCCAGGCCGTAATAATCTCCCTGGCGCCAATCGGTGTCCGCCATGACCGCCTGCCGGCCAACCTCGTCAAAAGCGATCTGCTGGGGCGAATGTTTAAGGGCCGTCGCGATGGGGATCGCGCACCGCACGCGGTCCGGATAAGACGCCACCCACTGCAAGACCTGCATCCCTCCCATTGACCCGCCGACCACGCACAAAAGCTGGCCTATGCCTAGAAAGTCGACCAGGCGGCGCTGGGCCTCCACCATATCGCCGACGGTGATGATCGGAAAATCCAAACCGAAGGGCTTGCCCGTCCGGGGGTTGACCGAAGACGGCCCCGTGCTCCCTTTGCAGCCGCCCAGGACGTTCGAACAGACCACGAAATATTTCGTCGTATCGAAGGCCTTGCCCGGACCGATCAAGGCATCCCACCATCCCGGATCCTTGTCCCCGGAGTGAAGACCCGCGGCATGGGCATCGCCGGAAAGAGCATGACAGACCAGGACGGCATTACTCTTTTGGGCGTTCAGCTCGCCGTATGTCTCATACGCCAGCGTCACGGGGCCGAGCTTCTGGCCTCCCTCGAGCACCAGCTCATCCGGCGGATGCGCGAAGACGAAAGACTTAGGCTCGACGGTCCCCGCGCTGCCCCCCTTATTATTCGGTTCGTTTTCTTTCGTGTTCATTGAAAAGTCTCAAGTTGGTCAATAGTCTATAGTCTATGGTCTATTGTCAATGGAGATTATCATCGAGGTCCGAAGACCGACGTCCGAGGTCCGATTTTTTCGGACTTCCGACTTCTAACCTCTGACTTCGGTTGTACGGCCATAGACAATCGACCATTGACCATCGACTATAGACAGCATCAGGATCTCAATCTCTATATTCCTGAAAGAGCCACGTCGAAAGGTACCTCTCGCCGCATGACGGGAACACCGTCACGATGGTCTTGCCCTGCGACTCTTTGCGCTTGGCGACCTCGATGGCTGCCCACATGGCCGCGCCGCTGGAGATCCCGCCCAGGATCCCCTCCTCCTTGGCGAGGCGCCTGGCCAGGACGCCCGCACCCTCATGGCCGACCTGCATGATCTCATCGATCAGA
>JBFZAX010000010.1:0-8921 GCA_041308805.1 Candidatus Omnitrophota bacterium
GTCGGGTAACGGCCGAGTGACCCTGGGGCTCATCCTTCGGCTATCCGTCTCTGACGACTACCTGAGACTTTGAGACCCGGAGACCTTCAGACCCATCGTTTGGCCATAGACAATCGACCATCGACCATCGACTATCGACTGGTTCGCGTTAAGAGTCCTACCAAATAAAATTGTTCATTCGTTCAAAGGAGAATCGGATGGTCCAGCGGGAAGCTGATGCTCAGGGATCGCCGGTGAAGGCCAAAGAGAGGGTCTTGATCTTCGAGGTCAATTGGCTGGGCGATGTCCTGTTCTCGACCCCTGCCATCCGGGCGATCCGCCAGAGATTTCCCGGCGCCTACATCGTCGCGCTGGCCGTTCCCCGCTGCAAGCCTATCCTGGCGGGCAATAACTATATCGATGAGATCCTAGTCCTGGACGAAGAGCGGCGGCACAAGGGGTTCCTGGGTAAGTTGCGGCTCGTGCGCGACCTGCGGGTGCGGCGGTTCACGGACGCGTATTTCCTGAAAAGCTCTTTGACGCGCGTCTGGTGCGTGTGGCTTGCCGGCGTCAAGAGGAGGGTCGGCTACGCCGGCCGCAAGGGCGCTTTTCTCCTCACGGAACGGACTGCGCTGCCTTCCGGGCCCCTGCATCGGGCGGACACTTACTATTATCTGGCCGCCAAGGCCGCGATCCCGCCAAGCGAGCGCTATTTGGATTTTTTCGTTCCGGCCGAAGATGAAGCGATCGTCGAGGGGATGCTCAAGTACAACTTCCCGGGGCAGGGCCGAAAGCTCGTCGTCATGCACGTCGGCGGGAATTGGGGCTTGAAGCGCTGGCCCGCGCGGAGTTTTTCCGAGCTCATCGACGCCATCCGGTCTTCTTACGGGGCGGATGTGGTCATCTCGGGGTCTTACCGGGAAGGGGACTTGGCCCGGGAGATCGCCGGCCGCGCTGCGCACAAGCCTTTTATCGCGTGCGGATTGTTATCCTTGAAACAGCTGGGCGCGCTCTTCAAAAGATGCGACCTCGTCATCTCGGCGGATTCGGGGCCGCTGCATATCGCCACGGCGGTCCAGGCGCGCACCCTTGCGCTCTTCGGGCCGACCTCGCCGGAGATCACCGGCCCGATCGGGCGGGGGGATTTTGCGGTGCTGCGCTCTCCGAAGAATATTCCCTGCGTTATCCCCTGTTACGAGCCGTCGTGCCCTAACAATGTGTGCATGAGCTCTATTTCTGCGGCCCAGATACTGGAAGAGATCGATCGACGAGGATGGCTGACACGGACCCCATAAAAAAGATCCTTTTCATCACCCTGAGCAACCTTGGCGACGCGGTCCTGGGGTTGCCGGCTTTTGATTTCCTGAAGCGACAGTGCCCGCAGGCCCGGATCACGGTCATTGCCTCGCCGCGCACCAGGGTTTTGTTCGAGCGGCACCCGGATGTCGACCGGCTGTTGGTCTTCGATAAGGCCGGCGCCTTGCGCGGGAAGATCGATCTCTTCCATCAGCTGAACCGCGAAGGGTTCGACGTCGTCGTCGACCTGAAGAACACCTTTTACCGGTGGGGGGTGAAGGCCCGCCACAAGAACCCGGCGTGGCTGCGTTTTCCCGCGTGGGTCGAGCATGCCAGCGAAGAGCATCTGTATAAGGCGGTGGTCGCGCTCAAGGGGCCGGCCGTGACCCGGGAGGACCTCGAGGAACATAATTGCCGCCGCAATCCGTCTTTTATCTCGGCCAAAGACAACCAGGCGGTCGACGCGCTCCTCGGGCGCCACGGCGTGCGGCCCCAGGATGATTTCGTCCTTCTCGTGCCCGGGGCGCGCAGCGATCTCAAGCGCTGGTCCCGCGAAGGGTACGCGGAGGTGATCCAGTCGTTGCGCCAGGCCTACCATTTGCCCGTTATCGTGACCGGCGAGGAGGCGGAGCGGCCGTTCATCCGCGAGATCCTTTCTTTAAGCGCCGAGACGGTCATCGACCTTTGCGGGCAACTGTCGTTCGGCGGGCTCGCCGCCCTCGTCGCGCGCGCGAAACTCGTGGTGTGCAACGACAGCGGGGTCGTCCATCTGGCCAGTTACCTGAACCGTCCGGTGGTCGGCATCTACGGGCCGACAAACTACCGGCGCTACGGGCCGTGGTCCCCGCGCGGGATCGCGGTGCGCCGGGATGTGCTCTGCGCTCCCTGCGGCCGGGCCCGGTGCCGCTATGACCGCCCGACATGCGTATCGACGATCAGGCCGTACGATGTCTTGCTGGCGGTGCGGCTGGCGCTGGAGAATGAAGAGCCGGATCCTCCGGAGCGCCGGTACCGCCGTATCCTGGTCGCGCGCTCGGACCGCATCGGCGACGTCCTGATCTCGACCCCCGTCCTCAAGGCCCTGCGCGACCATTATCCGTCGAGCTTTATCGCCATGATGGTGGCGGCGTCCAACCGGGAGCTTGTCGAGGGCAATCCCTATCTCGACCAGGTCATCCTGCTGGATAAAGACGCGAAACACCGCGGGCTGTGGGGGACACTGGCGCTGAGTCGCCTGATCCGGCGGTCGCGTTTTGACGTGGCGGTGATCCTCCATCCGACGGCGCGGGTCCATCTGATCTGCTTCTTGGCGGGGATCCGCGAGCGCATCGGCTATGACCGCAAAGCGCCTTTCCTGCTCACGCAGGCCATTCCCCACCGTAAGCAGGAAGGCCTTAAGCACGAGATGGAATATAACGCCGACCTGCTGCGGCCGTTGGGGATCGTCGAGCTGCCCCGGCAGCTGACCCTTCCGGCCAACCCGGCCGCAGACCGTAAAGTCGATGAATTGTTGCGGCAGAAGGGGGTGGGAGGCCGGGATCTCTTGGTGGCCCTGAGCCCGACATCGAGCGGCCCTCCCCGCAATTGGCCGGTGGCGAAATTTGCCGCATTGGCGGATCGTCTCAGCCTTATTCCCGGCGTAAAGGTTTGCGTGGTGGCTCACGCGGACCATCGTCCCGTTACCCGGCAGATGATCGAGCTGGCAACGGCTCCGGTCATGGACCTGACAGGAGCCTTCACGCTCAGTGAACTGGGGGGTTTCTTTAAGAGGTGCCGGCTGGTCATTTCGAATATTTCCGGTCCGGCGCATCTATCGGTCGCCGTCGGCACGCCGGTGATCTCCGTTTTCGGAGGCAACCAGCCCGGCTTGAGCCCGACGCGCTGGCGGCCGCTGGGGCCGAGGGACGTCGCGGTGCATCACAAGACTGATTGCCCGGTCTGCCATGCTCATAACTGCGCCAGGGGGTTTGCGTGCCTGGAGGCGATCACGGTCGAGGAGGTGCTCGGCCATGCCGAGAGGCTGCTGGGATTGAAGGTGAAGGAGAGTCGATAGTCCATAGTCGATGGTCTATGGTCAAAACCAAAGTCGAGGTCCGAAGTCAGAAGACCGAAGTCTGATCGTTCGGACTTCCGACTTCTGACTTCCGACCTCGGTTCCGGCCATAGACAATCGACTATTGACCATTGACTATCGACTCATTCGCTTTAAGAGTTCACCCAAATAAATTGTTCATTTAAAAATAACTATGGAGTCTAAGTCGTTTTTTTATTAAAATAGATGAATCGTACGCCTCTCCCGGTACCCGCAGGAGGGCGCGGCGATCATCCGCAAATACCAACCAAAGGAGGGCGAGATGAAGGAAATGAAGGTCAGCGCGGTGGTGGGGTTGGCGGTGACGCTGCTAGCCGTGGTAACGGCCATCAGCTTCAGCTTCGCCACGGTCTCTTACCAGAAAGAGGTCGTGAACCTCAGGAAGACGAATGCCGAGTATCGCCAGACGATGGAAGAATACAAGGCCGTCCTGGAAAAGATCAAGACGGACATCGCGAAGATCGAGATCCAATGAAGGCCGCTCCATCAAAACTTCTCTCAAGAAAGGAATATGATCCCATGAAGACCGTGTCTTTTCTCGTATTGCTCGTGATCGCGTTGGCCCTGGTAGGGATGGCCTCGTATAAGTACGCCTCTTTGAAGTTTCAGGCCGAGATCGTCAGGCTTGAAGGCGAATCCATGATCTATCGCAACGAAGCCGAGCGCTACGCCGGTATTTTGCGGATGATCCGCGATACCGCCGCGAAAGCCACCATCGCCGAACCCGCGCCTCCGGAACCCGCGTCCCAGCCTGCTGCTGAGCCTGCGCCGGAAGTCCCTGCGGAGCCCGTAGCCGAGCCGGTGACCCCCTGAGGTTTCGGGGAGAGGTCTGTGTTCCAGTCAGCGCCTGTCTGAGCTTTTTGTTTCCTATTGGCTGAAACAAGGACGAGAAACCGTCTTTTATTGAAGATGGCGGAGGATGTTTTATGAAAACGGTCCTGCGGGCAGTTTTAGGGGTGGTCGCCCTCGGTGTCTTATCGACGGGATGCGCGAAGATATGCCAATTCGGCCAGTCCGAGGGATCCTCGGGAGTGGGTTGTGTGAAGTTCATCTCTGACGTCGAATTGGGCATGACGGAGAAAGAGGTCCGGGAGCGCGTCGGCGTGCCCCAAAACCGCCGCCTTGACGTCGCGTTCCGGGGCAAGACCTACGATGAGGTCTGGGTCTACGACACCTCGGTGCCGACGGTGATGTATTTTAAGAACGGAGTCCTCGAGCACAAGGAGTATGAGCAGTGACCCTGGACTGGACGAAATTGAAGACCTATTCGGTTAAGATGCGTAAGAGCAAGGTGGATAAGGCGTTCTTTGCCGGCCTGCCCCGGAAAAACGGCCGTTTCAAGGATTTTCTGGCGTCGTTGCCGGCTCTCTTAAAGGCGCAGGAGCTCAAGGAGGTCGCGCAGGCCGTGGTCGAGGCCCGTCGCCGGAAAAAACCGGTCCTGTGCCTTTTGGGCGCGCATGTGATCAAGTGCGGCCTGTCACCCGTGATCATCGATCTGATCCGCAAGGGCATCGTCACCTCGGTCGCCCTCAACGGCGCCGGCATCATCCACGATTTTGAGGTTGCTTTCAACGGTTCGACGTCGGAAGATGTCGCGCGCGCCCTTAAGGACGGCAGCTTCGGGATGGCGCGGGAGACGGCGCAGGAGATCAACGCCGCGATCCGCGAAGGCGTCCAGGAAGGACGCGGCCTCGGGGAGTCGGTGGGCCTGAAGATCCAGCGGGACAAGCTGCCTTACCGGGATTTAAGCATTGCCCATGCGTGCGTGCGCCATCGTATCCCCCTGACGGTGCATGTCGCGCTGGGGACCGACATCATCCATCAGCATCCGTCGTGCAGCGGCGCCGATACGGGCGAGGCGACGATGAGGGATTTCCGCCGGTTCACCGAAGAGGTCGCCCGGCTGGACAAAGGCGGGGTCGTCGTCCATGTCGGCTCGGCCGTCATCCTGCCGGAAGTCTTTTTGAAAGCGCTGAGCGTGGCGCGCAACCTGACGGGCCGGGTGAAGGATTTTACCACCGTCACCTTCGACATGAATTTCCATTATCGCCCTTATCAGAACGTCGTCCTACGGCCCATCGACGGCAAGGGGCGCGGGTATTATATCCTGGGACATCATGAGATCATGCTGCCTTTGTGGGCGTGGGCGGTTACGGAGGCTCGCTGAACATGGGAGAGCTTAAGAAGAGCCAGTTGCGCCGGATCCTGGAGCGGTTCGATCAGACCCGCGTGCTGGTCGTGGGCGACCTGATCCTCGACCAGTTCATCTGGGGCGATGCCCAGCGCATCTCCCCGGAGGCGCCGGTGCCGGTCGTCTGGGTGCGTTCTCAATCTTATATGCCGGGCGGCGCTTCTAACGTCGCCAACAACATCGCTTCGCTCGGCGGAAAGGTGGCGCTGGCCGGGGTGGTCGGCGCGGACGCCAACGGCCGCCTGCTCGCGGAGCGGCTGCGCGAACGCGGGGTCGACTGCGCGGGCATCCTGGCCCTGGAGGACCGTCAGACGACGCTCAAGACCCGGATCATCGCCGCCCACCAGCAGGTCGTGCGGGTGGACTGGGAGAACGTCGAGCGGTTGACCGCGCAGGCGGTCAAGGACCTCGTCGATTTCGTGCGGTCGCGCATCGACGATGTCGACGGGATCGTTATCGAGGATTACGGCAAAGGCGTTGTCAACCCGGCGCTGCTCAAAGGCGTCATCGCGGTCGCCCGCCGGCACCGCAAGATCATCACCGTCGACCCGAAGATCGAGCATTTTTCCCTCTATAAGGGGGTGACCGCGTTGACCCCCAACGAGAAAGAAGCGGCCGCGGGCTCGGGCGTCAAGATCACCGATGAGGCGAGCGTCGATGAGGCGGGCCGCCGGCTGCTGAAGAAACTTCGGTGCGACGGGGTCTTGATCACGCTCGGCGAAAAGGGGATGAAGCTTTTCCGGGGGCCGCGCATCACTCATATCCCGACGGTCGCCCAGGAGGTCTTTGACGTCTCCGGCGCGGGCGACACCGTCATCTCCGTTTTTACCCTTGCGTTGGCGTGCGGCTTGAAGATGGAAGAAGCGGCCCGCATCGCGAACGTCGCGGCCGGCATCGTCGTCGGCAAAGTCGGCGTCGCGGTCGTCACGAAAGAAGAGATCCTGGAAGCCTGGGTGCGGTTGGGGAAGAGATCGTAGGTTGATGGTTTGGCGACTAGAAATAAGCTCGCCGCCTGAGATGCGAGGGCGAGCGAAATAAATGATCCGGAAGTGATTAGAAATTTGCTCGCAGCGAAAACCGAAATATCATGCTCGCGAAATTAATAGAAATAGATAGAAATACGTTGTGTCGTTCTTTCTTCAAGGGAGATCAAGGATATCCAGGTTATCAAGTCTTTGGGGACATCTTGGATATCGAGGGCATCGAGGGACAAAAGCCTTGGTCTCCTTGCCTTGATGTCCTAAGATAACCTCGATATCCCCAAAGACTCGATGCCCTCGTTGTCCAGGATGCCCTGATCTAAGGAATATTTTCAGTTTTGACAATAGACCATAGACTATGGACTATTGAGTGACTTGAGACCTGTTCATGTAGGAGTGTTGTGATGGATGTCATCGGCGTCATCCCCGCGCGCTACGCTTCCGTGCGGTTCGAAGGCAAGGTTTTGGCCGACCTGATGGGCAAGCCCATGATCCAGCATGTCTGGGAGAACGCCAGGCAGGCCAAGACCCTCAATGACCTGATCGTCGCCTGCGATGACCAGAGGGTCTTCGACGCCGTGGTTTCTTTCGGCGGGAAGGCGGTCATGACCGCCAAGGGCCACACCAGCGGCACGGAGCGGCTGACCGAGGTCGTTTCGGACATCCCCGTCAAGGTCGTCGTCAATATCCAGGCCGACGAGCCGCTGATCCATCCCTCGATGATCGACGACGTGGCGTATTTCCTGAAGAATAACCCGGAGGTCCCGGTCGCGACGCTCATGAAGCGCATCGAGCACGAGGAAGAGATCCCGGACGCCAACGTCGTCAAGGTCGTCGTGGACAGGAAGGGCTTCGCGCTCTATTTTTCACGCTGGCCGATCCCGTTCGTCCGCGACGAGGAGCCAGGGATGCGCGTCCATTACAAGCACGTGGGCCTCTACGCCTACGCGAAGGATTTCCTTTTCGTGTACAAGAAGCTCCCCGATTCGAAGCTGGAGAAGTTTGAGAAGCTCGAACAGCTGAGGGTCATGGAGAACGGATATAAGATCAAGGTCATGGAGACCAAGCACGAGACGATCGGCGTCGACACGCGCGAAGACTTGGAAAAGGTCCGCCAGACGCTGTCCGTCCGTTCGAAGGTGGCATAGTTTAGCTTGAGAGGCTGTATGGGGAAGGTCCGCGAGGTCAAGATCGCCGGGGTGACGATGGGAGGGTCTCGGCCCTTTGTGCTCATCGCCGGGCCCTGCGTCATCGAGAGTGAAAAATCGGCGCTGCGCCACGCCGAGAAGATCAGGAAGGTCTGCGCCGCCGCCGGCGTGCCCCTCGTGTTCAAGGCCAGCTATGATAAGGCGAACCGCTCTTCCGTCGATTCTTTCCGCGGCCCGGGCCTGCGCGAGGGCTTGAGGATCTTAGAGAAGGTGCGGCGGGAGGTGCGCGTGCCGGTTTTAAGCGACGTCCACAGCGCCGCGGAGGCGCAGGCGGCCGGGGAGGTCCTGGACTGTTTGCAGATCCCCGCGTTCCTGTGCCGCCAGACGGATCTTCTCGTCGCCGCGGCCCGCACGGGCAAGCCGGTCAATGTGAAAAAAGGCCAGTTTTTGGCGCCCTGGGACATGAAAGGGGCTGTGCGCAAGATCGAGGCGAACGGCAATAAAGATATTTTACTGACGGAGCGCGGCACCTCGTTCGGCTATAACAACCTGGTTGTGGATTTTCGGGGGCTGGACCTGATGCGCCAGCTGGGCTGTCCGGTCGTCTTCGACGCGACGCACAGCGTCCAACTTCCGGGGGCCCAGGGCCGTTGCAGCGGCGGGGAGAGCCGGTACGCGGTAGCCCTGGCGCGCGCGGCCCTCGCGTTCGGCTGTGACGGATTGTTTTTGGAGGTCCACGAGCGGCCCCAAAGCGCCCCCTGCGACGGCCCGAACATGATCTCCATCGAAGAGCTCCGGCGGGCGTTGCCTCTGTTGAGAGCGCTGGACCAGTCCTCCCGCAAGAACAAGGTCAGGTGAAACGATGCATGTCGATGAGGCAAAAAAGGTCTTAAAGATTGAGGCGGCCGCGTTGCGGCGCCTTTCCCAGCGCCTGGGGCCCGAGTTCCATCAGGCCATCGAGCTGCTGGCGCGTTGCGCCGGCCGGGTGATCGTCACCGGGATGGGCAAAGGGGGGATCATCGGCCAGAAGATCTCCGCCACGCTTTCCTCGACGGGAACGCCGAGCCTCTTCCTCCATTCCGCCGAAGCGATCCATGGCGACCTGGGCCGCGTCACCCGCGAGGACGTGATCCTCGCGATCTCCAACAGCGGAGAGACCGAAGAGGTCATCCGGATGCTCCCTCTGGTCAAGAAGATCGGCTCCAAGTTGATCGCCATGACCGGGAATCCCCGCT
>JBFZAX010000011.1:0-7888 GCA_041308805.1 Candidatus Omnitrophota bacterium
GCAGTGACCAGAGGTTCGCGTTGCGCTCCACCGACAAGATACAATGCCGGCACATCTCTAATCGGCCCGCGTCCGCCGCTTGGATAAAATCCCGGTGAAAACGGTTTCCCCATATCTCCCGGAGCTTTTTCTGGGCCAGGTTTCCGATAGAATAACGATGAAAGAACGGACACGGCAGGACATTCCCCAGGGGGTCCACCGAGACCCACGTCCGGATGACGTGGCAATGGGTCTTGGGCACCGTCCCGGTCACCAGCTCCCGCAGGGTCAACGTATCGATATTATAGGTCAAGAGGACCAGGTCCGCTTTCTTCGCCCGCTCCTTTAACGCCTTGATCTTTTTCTTGAGGATACGGGCCTGGTCGAGATTAAGCAGCAAAGAATCCTGGCCTGCCCGCCGCTCAAAATAAGGCTCAGGCCTGACCCCCGCGAAGCAAGAACGGTCCAGGACCTCAGACGGGAACTCCCCGACATATTCGAACGCCACCTTATCCGCGCCCCACTCAAGGGCCAGATCGAAGACCTTTTCAAAGTCATCGATATTATGGCGCGAGACCGTGCAGTTCAGGATGATCTCCGGGATCTTGCCCTGACCGCGCGCCTCCCTCAACACCGCCACTCCCCGGCGGACATTCTCGAAAGACCCTTCGCGGCCCCTCACGCGGTCATGCACCTCTCCGGGGCCGTCGCAAGAGGCGACGATCGGGCTGATCCCCGCCCTGACGATCTCCGCCGCCACCTTCGGCGTCATCAGATTGCAATTGGTCGTCAGGTCCACCTTCGGGATGCACTGATCCTTGAGCGCCTTACCCAATATAAAGAGCGTGTCAGGACGCAACAAGGCGTCGCCTCCGAACAGCTCGGCGTAACGAATATCCCGGCCTTCGAACTGGCGGGCGATCTCAATACACTGTTCCACAGTCAGCTCTTCGCCCACCTTGGGACTGCGCCACATGCCGCACGTACGGCACGCGGAGGTGCAACGATAGGTCAGATACAGCAGGAGGTTCGTGGGGAACATCCCGTAGTACCCTTTCTGCCGCCGCGTGACCCAGCGGATGAACTCCTTGGCTTTATGAAGCCCCTTCAGGCCATTCCCACGCCCGTCAGCCATTTTTTCATTCTCCTGATGATAGTGATCTTTTTCAACGATTCGCCTAAGGGGAATAGGATACAGACATCCCAAAGATAGCTCCAGCGCCCTGCCAGGGAATCCGCGTAGATATAGAAATGCCGATGGGCCTGGGTCTGCGCCGTCCACCTTTTCTTATAAGCGTCCTCGTGGCCGCAAAAATCATAGGCCTTCAACCCCCGGCGGAAGACAGACTCAAGGATGTCGCGCTGCAGGATGATACCGGGCGAAAGGTCGGCGTATTTTTTGTCGAAATCGGAGCGCAACGCATAGACCCTGCCTTCATAGCGCAGCTGGAACTCAAAAGCCACAGGCCGGTCTTCTACGGACAACAACCACAGGTCCAGCCAGCCCCGGCGGCCGGCGGCCTGCGTCAGACCCTGGAAAAAAGACCGGGCCAAAGGAACATTCGAAAGATCCCTCTTGTAGCGCGCCTTCCAGCTGCGGCCCGAGATATCAAAGACCTGGGCGAGCGCGTCGCTCAACCCCTGCGATGTTTCGACCCTGGAGACGCCATAGCGGACAGCCTTCTGCATCCGATTCAGTTGATTGCGCAATGTCTTATGGAACTTGCGGGAGAACGTCGCCAAAAAATCCTCCCACGACCCATCGGCGCGGATAAAAGGCGACCGCAATCCCTCCCGTACGGCATAGCGCAGGCCCGACCGCTCCAGCGCCTCCCGAAGGAACGCGCAGGTCGGCGATGACTCAGGGATGCTGCGCAATATGATGAGATCCCACAGGTCCCGGCGCTGACGCAGGAAAGAGACAAAAGAATCAACCGCTTCCTCCGCAGAAATATCTGCGCCGCACAAAAAATCCATCCGGGGCGTATCTTCGCTGTCCATGAAATGGAGCACGCGCGCCCAGGCGCCCCTGTAAAAAGAGCGGGTCTGCGCCAGAGGCGCCAACGCCGCCACCCGGCCCTCCCGCGTCAGCGAAAGAACAGACAAAAAACTTTTCTTCCCGTAAGAATCCTGCCAGGCTTTAAGCCACTCAAAGGTCAAAGACACGGCGTTCGTGGGGCTGGTCGGGAGAAGCGTGTTCCAAACCGTCTCCAAACCCGAAAAGCCGCTTTCCGTATCAATGACCGCGACCTCTGATCTCGCCGGCACGGTTAGAGTAAGATTCATATCCTATTATAGAGAACCTGGGGGATGACGAAACGACGGTTGTTAAGGACAGCTCCGATACAAACCGAACAGCCTTCTTTTAAGGCAGATGCGGCCGCGCCCAGGACTTCCTGGCGCACCCGTCCTTCGCCCACGACGATCACGGCGGAATCGACCTTCGCGGAGAGTATCCGGCCGCCTTCGGAGCCGCGCCAGGCAGGGCCGTCGATAAAGACGAGGTCATAGCGCTCGCGGGCCCACTGGAGGAATCTCCCCACGATCTGCGAATCCAGGAGACCGGCAGAGCTCAGATTCGAATTCCCCGCCGTCACGACGCTGATCTTCTTCGTCACGGCGCGGGCAGCCTTCTCAAAATCCAGCCGGCCCAGCAAGACCTGCGCCAGCCCCGGGTCCCGGGAAAGGCCGAAGGCTTTGTGGAGAGCCGGCCGATCGAAGTTCGCGTCGATCAAAAGAACATGAGATCCCGTCGATTCGGAAAGATAGCGGGCGCAATGGACGGCCAAAGTGGTCGCCCCTTCCCTCGGATGGCAAGAGGCCCACATCAAGACCTTACGGTCGCCCTTTTTCATGGCCGCGTGGACCTGCTCGCCGAAGCTGCGGACCGCGTAACCAAACCCCCCTTTCGACAAAGGAGCGTTGACCGCGGCGCAGGCCTTGCGGCTCGACAGGATATAAAAGACCCAAAAGACACCCGCAAGGAACAAACCCCAAAAGACCAATAAAACAACATCGGCCCAGGGAGCTTTCAAGGTCGACAACCGAGTGACCTCCATAAGTTTCGTCGGCCGCAAGATCGGCAATATCCCGTAACAGCACGACCCCGAGGGGCTGTCCGCCTTAACCCGCCATAATCCCGTAACTAGGCAGACCACTTCGAAAGACCATCCCAGCGACAAAAAGATCAACGCCAGCCGCGTGGCCAGCGTCAAGACGCTGATCCCCCAAAGCCTGTACCGCGGCACCGATCCCAGAACCGGGACGCCCGTCGCCTGACGAAGCTGCTCGGTAGACCGGACCGTCGTATCCATGGCTTCCCAGGCGAAGACGGACGCCAATCCCAACGCCACGCTCAGGACCATCGCCAGTACCAGCATCACCGCGCCATGGCGCGCCACGGGCTCAAGCGGGACATCCGCCTGCTCGACGATCTTGACGCTGGCGGGTCCCCAGGCATCGATGTTCGAAAAAACGTCTTCTTGGGCCAGGCCGTCTTTCATGCGCGAGATATAATCTTTCAATTGGACGACTGCCTGATGTTTCTCGCCGTACTTGAGCAATACCTCGGCCAGCTGCTGCTCCAGGTCAAAAATGGAATAGGAGCGGCTGATGACGTTGGCGATCATGGCGGCGGCCTTGGGATCAAAATCCCTGACAGAGATCATGAAGAGGTCCGTTTCGGGGACGTTGCCGACCTTGGCCTTCTTCTTCAGGTCAACTATCGCCTCCTGGAAAAGATAAGACTCCCGCGCCGTTGAAGACAGGTGCGTGAGTTTGCGTTCTTTCAATCGCGTCCGCAGGGCGATCCAGGAAGACTTCCACCCCGTCGCGAACTCTTTCTCGTAATCCAACGGCCGCTGGCTGAGCCTCAAGGTACGCACCACGCGCTCAAGCACCGGGTTGGACCTGACGATCTCGCTCTGGGTGTAGATGAGCGTGGGCATCCGGGAGTCTGCGATATCCCTGTAATAGGGAGATTCGATCTGCTTCTTGGCGGAAAGGAGCATCGTGACCTGGCCTTCATAGACCGGGGTCTGGAACTGCTGGCCCACCACCACCGTTCCCATTAAGACGAGGACCGTCATCCACAAAACCGCCTGCCTGCGGAAAACGACCTTCAAAAAACCTCGGACATCCAGATTTTCATTCATAGATCCCAACCTTCCTTGTTCTTCCTTTTATGTTCGTAGGATTATATCACGCCTTCGGACACGACGACCGTATCGTCCGGCAATAAGATGACGTCTTCGGCGGACGCGCCGTCCACGACCGCCTTGAGATTGACCTTGATCGTCTCGTACCCTACACCGTCGGAGTTCGAACGCAGGACCTTGACGCGGCTCGCCGACCCGAACTTGCTGAATCCGCCGGCCATGGAGATCGCCTTTAGGACCGTGATACCCTCTTCAAGGGCATAGACGCCCGGCCGGATGACCTCGCCGTACACGAAGAACTTGCTCTCCGAGACGTTGATCACGTCGCCGGCCCTCAGGACGACATCCGCCCCCGGGATGCCGTCGAGCATCTCCTTGGCCTTCACATCGATCGTCTCGTAGCCGGACCCGCCCGCGCCGGAGCGCAGGACCTTGACGCGGCTGGAAATGCTGCCTTTGCTGAAGCCGCCGGCGGTGGAGATCGCCCGCAGGACGGTGATGTCATCTTCAAACGGATAGCCGCCGGGATGGACCACGTCCCCGTAGACGAAGAACTTGCGGCTGCGCGATTCGCTCAGCGATACGGCGACGACGGGATATTTCATATAGCCGTCCGCCAGCCGCGCGCGGATCTCTTCCTGGATCCGGGCGAGGGTCAGTCCGCTCACCTGGACGGTGCCGATGTAAGGGAACGAGATCGCCCCGTCGGGGTTGACGACCGCCGTCCGATCGATCTTTTCCGGCTGAAGGACGCTGACGACGATCACGTCTCCCACCCCCACCGCGTATTCGGAAGAGACGGCGCCCGTCTCGCCCGCGACCGCCGATGCGGCGAGGAACGACCAAAGACAGACCGATAGCAATAGACGCTTCATAAGGATCATCCTTTCTGTAAGAAAAACAACGGGCATCAGTGAGCCCCCGTGCCCAACACCACCGCCGGGACGGTGCGGCAGAGGATCTTGACATCCAGCCACAGCGACCAACGGTCGATATATTCCGAGTCCAGCTTCACCCAGTTGGCGAAATCCGTGATCTTGCTGCGGCCGCTGATCTGCCACAGGCACGTCAGCCCGGGCTTCATGCTCAGCCGGCGGCGCTGCCACGGCTCATACTCCTTGACCTCGCGGGGCAAGGGCGGCCGCGGCCCCACCAGGCTCATGTCCCCCCGAAAGACATTCCAAAGCTGGGGCAGTTCATCAAGGCTCTTGCTGCGCAGGAACCTTCCGATCGGGGTCAGCCGTGGGTCGTCGGTGATCTTAAAGACAGGCCCTTTCATCTCGTTGCGCGCCATCAGCGCCGAAAGCCTTTCTTCCGCGTCCAAGACCATCGTGCGGAACTTATAGAGGATGAAAGTCCGGCCTTTAAGGCCGCAGCGGACCTGCCGGAAAAAGACAGGCCCCGGAGAAGTCCTTTTGATGAGCAGGGCGACCAAGAGAAAAAGCGGAGAAAGGACGATCAGCCCCGCGCCTGAAATAACGATATCCATGAGCCGCTTCACCAGCAGATGCGCCACCTTGTCAGGTGTCGTCTCGAACGTCAGCAAAGGGACACCGTTGAACTCCGACTGCTTCATCCGGGCGAACCTCAACGTGAAAAGGTCCACGGCGAGATGGATGCGCAACCCTTCCGTCTCGCAAAAGAGCAGGGCCTCTTCGATCTTTCCCAGCCAGGACCGGGGCGTCACGAAGACGACCTCATCGACGACGTGGCTATGCACGATGCGCGGCAGGTCCTCGAGCGCGCCTAAGACCTTGCGGCCGGCGATGGTCTTGCCGACCCACTCCTCATCCTGGTCGATCAACCCCACCACCCGGAACCCCCACTCGGAATGCTGGTTGAGCATTTCCACGAAGGCCTGCGCGCGGCGGCCGGTCCCGATGATCAGGATGCTTCGGTAGTTAAAGCCCCGTCGGCGATAAAAACGAATCAGGGCGACGGTCAGGACCTTCGCCACGCAAATGAGAACCGCGGCAAATAAAAAGATGCAAAAGACGAATGTCCTGCTGACATAGTGCGCCTTGATGAGATAATTGAAGCTCGTAAATGCGAAAAAACCGATCGCCGTCGCCTGCAGGACCCGGCCGATGACCTTCAGCAACGATTCCGTGCGGATAGACACATAGACGCCACAAAAATACATCAGCGCCCCCTGAAGGACCAGAAAAACCGGCAACAGTCCCAGATAATTGCTGAGCGGAAACAGATAGCGGAATTCCTGAGTCACCCGATAAGCGAGGAGAAAAGCGAGGGCCGCCAGGACCAGGTCGACGGCCAGGACTATGCGGCGGAACAAGGTAGCGTTCTCTTTTAACATCTTAAAAGATCCTCGTGGCCTTCAGGGTGACGACGTTGCGCACGTAAGAGCGGCTCTCGTCGTCCGAGTCCGTGGTGGCGTAGGTATAAAAAAGACCGCTCTCCCAATCTGGGGCGATCTCGTAACCGAGCCCGACCGACACACCGATGAACTCCTCGGACGGGTCCGGCGTGCGATAATCCCTGCCGCCAAAAAACCAGGCCAGCGACCCGGTCAGCCTCTCGGACATGTCTCTTTCCAGACGCGCTTCACAGCGCCAACTCTCCGCCACGGCGATCGTGTAGGGGTCCATCACCTCTTCCTTGAAAAGGGAGAGGGTCGCGACCGTTTCCTCGCCGACATCGTGAGTCAAGATCAGCGCCCCGTAAGGCCGGACATATGTTTCATCGTCAAAATCGCGGACCCCCTGGCCGCCGGCGCGCGTCTCCAGCGAAAGCCTCGGCGAGAAGAAGTGCCGCCAGGTGCCGGCCAGCAGGTGCGTCGACCCGTCCGCATCATCCACAAAATCCCTCATGGAAAACTCATACATCATGCCGACGACATTGGCGGAACTCAAAGCAAAATGCAGCCCCAGGCCCGCCCGGTTCGCAATGGAATCCTCTTCTTCGGTGGTCGTGAAAAAATCGATGTCATTCTCGAAGAACGTGTCAAACGTCAGCTGCGGACGAAGGTCCTGCTCAAAGGCCAGGCGGAACCGGTTCGCGTAATGGCCGTATTGGCCCGACTCCCGGCCGAAGGCATCGGCGAAATCGGTCGGCTCGTAAGAGAGCCTGAATCTGTCCTCCATCGTCAGCCGCTGGGTTCCTGTCAGCTCCTTCTTCCACAGCAGATCCGCCATCGGAGAGATGTTATTGAAATCGGAATTATGCGCGTAGATCGACCCCTCCGCCCCGAGGCCGATCCGGGTCTCGGATGTTTTATCCTCTTTCTTTAAGACAACGCCGACCCCGATCCTTGTGATCACATCCGCTATCTTATCCGTATGGGAAAGCTCTACGTTGTCATCATAGACAGTGGCCAGGGACCCGGTTACCCCGATGCGAAACCGTCCAGCCGCATAGGCATCCGTAGCTACCAGGGAAACGGCGAGAATACATAGAAAAACAGAAATTGTTCTTAACATCAATATTTTCAATATGTTAAAAAAATAAAAGACTTCTGCAAGCAATTTATAATGTGTGCAGTTACTGATATATATTATGCATATTCCGTGCCAATAGAAACGATTGGTTGAAAAATACATAACATATTACTATGTAATGAGTTAAATTTCGAAAAACAAAAAAAATGAAGGCAGCATGTTGCGAGGTGTTGATTTTTGGAGAATTATAAGGGAGGGGAAATAACTCTGTATCTGAAAAGCGACTTGGGGTGGTATAGTTAGCCTGCTTGCCCGTCAACGAGCTAACCGGCCAACGGGAGAACCGGCTAAAGT
>JBFZAX010000012.1:0-2890 GCA_041308805.1 Candidatus Omnitrophota bacterium
TTCCGATCTGAGGCCACGACGACCTCATCCGTGATGACATCCACCACGCTGTCCAAGGCCACGCGGCCGACGATGCGCTCTTTCAGCGACACCACGACCTCGTCGCCCTCGATGATGGCCGACAGCGATATCCCGTTCAACGTCCCGCAGTCGATCTCGGTGATGATGACCTCTTGGGCGACATCGACGAGCCGGCGGGTCAGGTAGCCGGCGTCGGCGGTCTTCAGCGCCGTGTCCGCCAACCCCTTGCGGGCGCCGTGGGTGGAGATAAAATATTCCAAAACGGTCAAGCCTTCCCGGAAGCTCGCGGTGATCGGGTTCTCGATGATCTCTCCCGAAGGCTTAGCCATCAGCCCTCTCATGCCGGCCAGCTGGCGCACCTGCAGCCGCGAGCCGCGCGCGCCCGAATCGGCCATCATGAAGATCGGGTTAAAGGGATCCATCTTCTTGAAGACCAGGTCCGAGACCCGGTCCGTCGTATGGGTCCAGATATCGATGATCTTGTTGTAGCGCTCCCCGTCGGTGATAACCCCCTTGCGATACTGGTCCTCGACCTTGGCGACCTCCTGCTTGGCCTCCGCGATGCACTCTTTCTTCTCTCCGGGGATCTCAAGGTCGTCGATCGAGATCGATATCCCGCCGTAGGTCGCGTATTCAAACCCGAGCTCCTTGAGGCTGTCCAGCAGGTGGATCGTCATGTCGTGGCCGAAACGCTTATAGCAGACCGTGACGATCTGGCCGACGTTCTTCTTGTTGAGCTCGAGGTTGACAAAGCCGAACTCTTTGGGCAGCACTTCGTTAAAAATGATCCTCCCCACCGTCGTTTCGATCAGCCTCTTCTCGGCCTTGTATTCGCCGGTCGAGAGGTCGAAGTGATCATAGATGCGCACCTTGATCTTCGCGTGCAGGGTCACGGCGTTGTCCTGATAGGCGCACAGGGCCTCCTGGGCGTCCGCCATCAAATGGCCGGTCCCCTTGTCGCTCGGCTTGATCTTCGTCAGATAGCACAAGCCGAGGACGATGTCCTGGGTCGGCGTCGTGATCGGCCGGCCGTCCGCCGCGGAAAAGATGTTGTTGATGGAGAGCATCAGCAGCCGCGCTTCCATCTGCGCTTCCAACGAAAGAGGGACATGCACGGCCATCTGGTCTCCGTCGAAATCGGCGTTGAACGCCGTGCACACCAGCGGATGGATGCGGATCGCCTTGCCCTCGATCAGGACCGGCTCAAAGGCCTGGACACTGAGACGGTGCAAGGTGGGCGCGCGGTTGAGCATGACCGGATGGTCCTTGATGACCTCATCTAGAATATCCCAGACCTCGATCTTGGCGCGCTCCACCATGCGCTTGGCGCCCTTGATCGTATGGACAAAGCCGCGCTCGCGCAGCTTCTTGATGATAAACGGCTCGAAGAGCTCCAACGCCATCTTCTTCGGAAGGCCGCACTGGTGCAGCTTCAGCTCAGGCCCGACGACGATGACCGAACGCCCGGAATAATCCACGCGCTTTCCGAGGAGGTTCTGGCGGAACCGGCCCTGCTTGCCCTTGAGCATGTCGGAAAGGGACTTCAGGGGCCGGTTGTTGGAGCCCATGACAGGGCGGCCATGGCGGCCGTTATCCAACAGCGCGTCCACCGCTTCCTGGAGCATCCGCTTCTCGTTGCGGATGATGATCTCCGGCGCGCTGAGGTCGAGCAGTTTTTTCAGGCGGTTGTTGCGGTTGATGACCCGGCGATAAAGGTCGTTAAGGTCCGAGGTGGCGAAGCGGCCGCCGTCCAACGGAACCAAAGGCCTCAGGTCCGGCGGGATGACGGGCAGGACTTCCAGGACCATCCACTCAGGCTTATTCTCGGATTTCTTGAAATCTTCGACGATCTTCAGGGTCTTGAGGATCCGGCGGGCCGTGGCGCCCTCTTTGGACGCCTCCAGCTGCTTGTGCAATCTCTTCGAAAAGACGTCGAGGTCGATCTCCTTTAGAAGGTCCAGGATCGCCTCGGCGCCGATCTTCGCCTTAAAGGAAGAGCCGTATTTCTCCAAAAGCTCCTGATGCTGCTCTTCGCTCAGGAGATCCCCCTTCTTCAGGCCCGTGTCCCCCGGTTCGATGATGATGTATTCCTCGTAGTAGATGATCTTCTCCAGATCGCGCAGCCCGATATCCAGGAGCGCCGATATCCGGGAAGGAACGGCCTTGAAGAACCAGATGTGCGTGACGGGCGCGGCCAATTCGATGTGCCCCATGCGCTCGCGCCGGACGCTGGACCGCGTGACTTCCACGCCGCAGCGGTCGCAGACGATGCCGCGGAACTTGTTGCCCTTATACTTGCCGCAGTTGCACTCCCAGTCCTTGACAGGCCCGAAGATCTTCTCGCAGAAAAGTCCGTCCTTTTCAGGCTTCAGGGTCCTGTAATTGATCGTCTCCGCCTTGCGCACCTCGCCCTTAGACCAGGACTTGATGATCACCGAAGAGGCGATCCGGATCGAGATACTGTCAAACTGCGAAACTTCTTCCGCCGGGTTCTTCGCGAACAGGTCTTTTCTCATGTTTTTTGTCTTTCCATTTTTACGTCCAGACCGAGCCCCTGCAGCTCTTTGACGAGGACATTGAAAGACTCCGGCGTGCCCGGGGTAAGCCTCTGCTCGCCCTTGACGATCGCCTCATAGATCCTGGTGCGGCCCGCCACGTCGTCGCTCTTGACCGTCAGCATCTCCTGGAGGCAATAGGCGGCGCCGTAGGCTTCCAGCGCCCACACCTCCATCTCGCCGAACCGCTGTCCGCCGAACTGCGCCTTGCCTCCGAGCGGCTGCTGTGTGACGAGCGAGTATGGGCCGATCGACCGTGCGTGTATATTGTCATCGACCAGATGTGCGAGCTTCAGCATATATATGTAGCCGAT
>JBFZAX010000013.1:0-3269 GCA_041308805.1 Candidatus Omnitrophota bacterium
TAAATTATAACAAAAAAAGGCTGTTTTGGAAACAGACGGGCTTTCGGGATCTATCGGGCGATAAGCACCAGCTCGATCCCTCCTTCTCCTTGAAGATTGCCGGAATATTGTTTATGAACCGGGTCGTTCCAATGCTCGTGCACGCCCAGGCTCTGCAGCTCAGTGCCGTCGTTTTCGGGATCATACGTGACGCCTGAGGGCGGCTCATAAGCTAACGCCGCTTCATGCAAGTAATCCTGGGCTGAGCCTTTGACCATCGGCCCCGTGGCCTTGTTTCCGCGAAGAAGATCGTAGCCGACGGAATCTATGGCCACGGGATCCTGAGAAAGAAAGAGGCTCGACGGCCAATGGCCGTCGAACGGGGACAGGTCCCACCTGACCGGCGGACCGCTCGACCCGCGGGCGGCATAGAAACCATCAAGGATAAAGAGGACGGTCTTGCCCCCCAGCTGCTCATGACCCAAGAGATCCACCAAAGGATTGTAGGATTTCTCGGGCCGGCTCGTCTCAATATAAGGATGCAGATTCCGCGGATACCATCCATCCCTCCCGGGCTCTCCCTTTCTCCAAAAGGAGCCGAAATAATTCTTCGCGCAAAGACTCACCCCCGCCGTTTTATGCGACTTGGGCATGGCCAAATTGATGGCGTACGCGGCTTGCGTGGCACAAGCGGGGACATAACAAGACCCGCTGCCCGGCACCGAGGGATCGGCAAAATAGACCGGAGCGCGCAGGTCAGGCTTCGCCTTGATCCTGCCGCGGACGCCGACGCGGTCCACGAACCTGACCCTGCGGAAACGCTTGCGGCAGTAATCAAAGACGGGATCGCCCACCAGCCTCGATGCGTCATAAACCGCGATATCCGATTCACGCACCCCGGCTTCCTCGACGAGCTGAGTTATCAGGGAATAGACCAGATGAGGCGAAACGCTTGTCGCTTTGGGGCGAAATTCCGGGTTCTGGCTGCTGGCCCAATCGTAGTCTTTCGAGGGGTTAAGATTGACCTTGATGACGACCTTCTCGCCGATACGATACCCCCTGCGGCTCCGGCCGTGATGACTATTGTAATGCGTGAAGATAAGGTCCCAGGCCTGACGGTCCGTCGAGGCGCCCGTCAGGGCCCGCAAGCCGTCGGAGACCATCCCATCGCAGGCAGGCTGATCGACGCTCTCCTCTTCCCAGGAATAGCCCGAAGAACCGTCCCACAAAGTCACCCGGGGATCATGAACCCAGACGACCCGACCCGGATAGATGCCTTTGGGAACCCCGACGGGAAGATGCGCGGTATCATGAGAAACTTGCGCGCAGACGCCTGAAGCCAGACAGAAAGCCGCGACCGCCCCCCACGCGATAGATCTATGCGCCTTCATAAGCCCTTTGAAAAATGATCAACGCAGACAGGTGACCGCCCCCAGCAAAGCGGCCCCTAAGATGATGAAGGCCGGTTCGGTCTTGGTATACAGAAAAAGGCAGAAGGCCACGGCGACCAGCAGGACCGCCGGTCCCCGTTTCAGCAGCGATACGTCGAGGGTCTGGAAAGCGGCGGCGATGATCATGGCAAAGACGGCCAGCTGGACCGCCTTGAAAGCGTTCTTGACCGACGGGACCTGTTTATACCGGCCGTAAAGGACCGTGGCCCCCATGACGCAACAGGCCGGGGCCAGGAGGTTCGCGGCGTTCGCGACGATGACGCCGCCGATGCCCGCCATCTTCTGCCCCACGTACGTGGCGTACTTGACCGAGATCGCTCCCGGGAACATCTTCACCAGCCCCGAGATATCCAGGAACTCCGCCTTCGTCAGCCAATGATATTTCTCGACGACCTCCCGCTCGGTCAGGGGAAGGAACGAATAAGCCCCGCCGATGGCGAAGAGGCCGATCTTAAAGAACGCCCAAAAGAGCTGAAGATAGATCATCGGAGCTTCCCTCCGTGGCTTCCGCCCCGGATCATTGCCAGCGCGTGAGGAATGAGACCGGCGATAGCCCTGAACGAATCCGTTGCCCCGGACGGGCTGCCAGGGAAATTCACGATCAGCGTCCGGCCCCGCACCCCGGCCGTCGCGCGCGACAGCGCCGCGCGCTCAGTCTTCGCCAGGCTCCTCAGACGCATGAGCTCAACGAGCCCGGGGATTTCCTTGGCGGCGACGGCGCGCGTCGCCTCGGGGGTGACGTCCCGCGGCCCCAACCCGGTCCCTCCCGTCGTCAGGACAAGGTCGATCCGGCCGCGGTCGCACAACGACCTCAGGCGCGCCTCGATCCGGCGCCGGTCATCGGGCAGAACCTCCGGCGCCTTCACCGAAGCGCCGCGCGCCTTAAGCAGCTGCGCAAGGGCCTTGCCGCTGAGATCGACGCGCTCCCCGGCCGCGCATGAATCGCTGAGCGTCAGCACGCACGCCCTAATCCCCTTAAAATCCTTCCTCATATCTTTTTTTCTTTCGACCCATCTGAACTTGAGACTAAAAGCCAGACTTCCAGTCTCAAGTTTGTTCGTAAAGTTGAGACTATGAGTCTGGCTTTTAGTCTCAAATTGGATCCTTCTACGGTTTCGGCTCTTCGTTCCCTTCGACCATCTGGTTCACGAGGCGCTGGAGGAACCTCTTGTTGCGCTCAGGCAGAAGGTTCTGGAGCTTGTCCTTGAACTCGTTCTTCAGCCAGAGGATCCGCGGGCTGCTGACGTACGAAGAGATCTTGAAAGGGAAAGTGACCGAGGGCTCATCGTGGCGAAGATACACGAGCAACTTCTTGAAATATTTCGACTCGTTGAGGAGGGACGTGCCGATGCTCACCGACAGATAGCCGTCCATCTTGTCGTATTCAGTGATGCTGCCTTCAAGCTGGCCGTTGACCTGCGCCGAGGAGAGCTGGACGCGGGACGTGTACTCCCCCCGGCCGCCGGATAAAAAGACCGAGAGCTCATCGAAATCGACCTTGCGCAAGGACGGCACACCCAGGAAATCGGAAACGGCGTTGAGGATCGGGTTCTGGTCGATCGTGCCTTTCGTGAAGAACATCTGCCCCTTGAGCATCTGGGCCGCGCCGCTATCAAACCTCAAGTCCGCGTCCAGCGCGCCGCTGAGCGCATAAGGAGTCTGGGGCCTGCTCTCAAAAAACTCGGCGAGGTCGACATCGCGCAGATGCAGCTCCCCTTCGACGCGCGCGCCCTCTCCCTGCGCCCGCAGATCGATCTCCCCCTCCAGAATGCCTCCATAGGCCGTCGCTTTCAGATGGTCCAGGACGATCGCGTCTTCCTGGCGCCTCATCACGCCGAA
>JBFZAX010000014.1:0-2596 GCA_041308805.1 Candidatus Omnitrophota bacterium
TCTTGTTGCGCTTGCGGGTGAACTCAAAAGCATAGCGCACGCAGCGCTCCACCCCCCGGCGGGTGTTATAAGAGACCTGGATAGCCACCTCATCCGGCGTCCCCTTGCCCTGGAACTCCCCCATCCCCTTATAAAGACCTTCGCTGTTCTCGCGCACCACGACAAAATCGATGTGCTCGGGCCCTTTGTCCTTCAGGGGACAAAAAGAGGGGTTGTACAGCTTGACAGGCCGCAGGTTGATGTATTGATCAAGAGAGAACCTCAGTTTCAGCAAGATCCCCTGCTCCAGGATGCCCGGCTTGACATCCGGGTGGCCGATCGCGCCCAAAAAGATCGCGTTGAACTTACGCAACTGATGGATGGCGTTCTCCGGCAGGGTCTCCCCTGTCTTCAGATAGCGCTGCCCGCCGAAATCGAACTCTGTCTTCTCATATTCAAAGCCGAACTTTTGGGAAGCGGCTTCCAGGACCTTCAATCCTTCGCGAACGACCTCCGGACCTGTCCCGTCGCCGGGTATCACTGCGATCTTATGCATGAGGAACCTCCGTCTCGTCGCGCGTCGTACGTCTCTCGTCGCGCGGAATTACAAAGTCGATAGTCGATGGTCTATGGTCGATCGTCTATAGCCAAAGGCAGAAATTTGGATAGACGGCCGTCTGGTCTTTTGGTTTTGACAATAGACCATAGACTATGGACTATTGACCAACCTGGGACTTTAAAACGTTACGACCCATTGCCAGGCCATCAAGCAGGGCTACTTCCGACTCGCCTTCACCCAATTGACGAGCCCGCCCTTCTCAATGATCTGACAGACGAAATCAGGGAATTTCTGGGATTTAAAAACCCGGCCCTTGGCCGCATCTTTAATATGGCCGGTGCCGAGGTCGACCTCCAGCTCATCGCCCGACGCGATCTCGTCAGCCTGCGGAAGCTCGATGATAGGCAGCCCGATATTGATGGCGTTGCGATAAAAGATACGGGCGAAACTCTTGGCGATGACCAGCGAGACCCCGCATCCCTTGATCGCGACCGGCGCGTGCTCCCGCGACGAACCGCAACCGAAATTATTCCCCGCCACGATGATATCGCCGCACCGCACCTTCGTGGGAAAATCCTTATCCAGGATCTCCAGGCAATGGGCGCCGAGCTCTTTCGGATCGGTCGTGTTCAGATAACGCGCCGAGATGATGTCGTCGGTGTTGACGTCGTTGCCGAACCTGTGCGCTCGTCCTTTTAATATCATGAATTCCTCAACGCAGAAATCGATGATCGGATTTTTTCATCGAGGTCCGAAGACCGAAGTCCGAGGTCCGATCTTTCTGACTTCTGAGCTCCGACTTCTGACTTCGTTGTCACAAAATAACTGACGACTGACGACTATTTTTTAACGACCTCGTCTGGATGCGTGATGAGCCCCGTCACCGCGCTCGCAGCCGCCACCGCCGGATTCGATAGAAAAACAAAGCTGTTCTTATCGCCCATGCGACCCATGAAATTCCTGTTCGTCGTCGCCAGGCACGCCTCGCCGTCAGCCAGGATCCCCATGTGGCCGCCGAGACAGGGGCCGCAAGTGGGCGTCGATACCGTTCCGCCCGCCTTGACAAAGATCTCCAAAAGGCCTTCTTTCATCGCCTGCAAATAGATCTCCTGGGTCGCAGGGATCACGATCAGGCGAACCCGCGGATCGACCTTCCTGCCTTTTAGGATCTTCGCCGAAACCCTTAGATCGGAGATCCTGCCGTTGGTGCAGGAGCCGATGACGACTTGGTCTATCTTGACTTTGCCGACCTTGCTGACCGGCTTGATATTGCTGGGCAGATGCGGCAAGGCGACCACGGGCTCCCATTTGGCCACATCGTATTCCTTGACCTGCTCATAAACGGCGTCCGAATCGCTGCGCAGTCCGGCAAAAGATTTTTTATTCCTTCCCTGAGACCTTGAAACGTTGAGACGTTGCGACCCAGCCATTTCTTTTATATAACTCGCTGTGATCTCGTCCGGCTCAACGATCCCCGACTTTCCGCCGGCCTCGATGGCCATATTGCACATAGCCAAGCGATCATCCATGGACAACCGGCGGATCGCTTCCCCGGAAAACTCCATGGCCCTATAAAGCGCGCCTTCGACGCCGATATCCCCTATCGTATATAAAATGAAATCCTTCCCTGAGACCCATCTGGGCAGTTTTCCCCGATAGACGAACTTGATCGTCCGGGGGACGCGCAACCACACATGCCCCGTCATCCAGGCGACCGCCAAATCCGTCGAGCCGACGCCGGTCGAAAAGGCGCCAAGCGCGCCATAAGTGCACGTATGGGAATCCGCGCCGATCACCAGGTCCCCGGGCCCGACCAGCCCTAGCTGCGGCAACAGGGCGTGCTCGATGCCCATCCGGCCGACCTCATAATAGTGGACGATACGGTGGCGGGCCGCGAACTCCTTGAGGCGCTTCGCCTGCTGGGCGCTGCGGATATCCTTGGCCGGGGTAAAATGGTCCGGGATCAGGGCGATCCTGGAGCGATCAAAAACCTTGGCGAATCCGGACTTCTCAAATTCATCGATGGCCAGGGGGGCCGTGATATCGTTGCCCAGGGTA
>JBFZAX010000015.1:0-4682 GCA_041308805.1 Candidatus Omnitrophota bacterium
TTCGGCCGGCCCAACGATGAGAAAGTCAAAGAAGTCGTCGATTTTTTGAAGATCGCTTTTTCGGCGGTGGAAGTCTCGGACATCATTTCGATGAAGTGGACGAAGATCTTCATCAATTTCAGCAATTGCCTGCCCGCCCTGGTGGGCAGGAGCATGCAGGAGACCTACGCGGAACTCTTGATGTGCCGCTGGGCGCTGAGGCTGCTCAAGGAGGGTTTTGAGGTCGTTGAGAAAATGGGGATCAAGCTTTCCGACATGCCGGAGTTCCAGGTGGATAAGCTGCGGGGCCTCACCTTGGCTCCTTTGGAGCAGGCGGCGCCGATCTTCTCGGGCATCATGACGCAACTGAGCAAGGAGCCCCTCTACGGGTCGATCCTGCAGAGCATCCAGCGGGGCCGGCCTTCGGAGATCGATTTCATCAACGGCGAGGTCGCTAATCAGGGGAAGCTCAATAATCTGGCCGTTAAGCTCAACACGCGGGTGACCGAGCTCGTCCATCATGTCGAAAAGACGAAGAAGTTCCTCGCGTTTCAGCAAGTCGACCAGGAGCTGGAAAAAGCGGACCAGATCAGGCGTGAGGATTTTATTTAGCAGTTTAACGCAGATGAGTCTATGGTCGATGGTCAATGGTCGATTGTCTACGGCCAGAAACGAAGTCGGAGGTCGGAAGTCAGAAGTCCGAAAAATCCGACCTCGGACATCGGACCTCGGACTTCGATCCTTTCGGTTTTGACAATAGACCATAGACTATTGACTATCGACCACCGAGGTTAACCCTATGTCCACATTCAGCGAGTTGCGCAAGACCGTCAAGAAGACCCGCGTCAAGTTTCCCCGCCTGCGCGCCACCGTCACCAAGCAGGAGGGATATTGTTATCACCTGTATAAGGTGGGAGACCAGTTCACCTTCGAGGATTTCACGCACCCCCCGAAAGATTTCTGCTTAGGCGCGGTCCATTCGATGTTCCCGGTGATGTACGCGTTGACGTTCGGCGCGAAGTTCTCTTTCATGGAGAACATGAAGTCGCTGCTGACGACCTGCCCCGACGGCAAGAAGGTCGAGTTCCTGATCGAGCTCGTCGATGAGAACGGCGCCTTGATCGAGGAGAAGCGGCAGGGGCCGCCGCCGGGCCCGTCGCCTAAGACGATGGAGATCGAGGTCAAGGAGTGCACGGGGAAGTGCTTTTACGGTTACCAACAGGGCCAGAAGACCGAGGTCAAAGGGTTGAAGACGCCCGAAGGCTTCTGCGGCGCGGCCTACCACATGATGTTCCCGGTCCTGTTCGCGCTGAATTTCGGGGCCACTTTCCCGTTCGAGGAAGACCCTAATTCGCTGAGCACGCCGACGTGCCCGGACGGCGGGCATATCGTCTTCAAGGTGACAAGAAAAGAAACAAAATAAAGGGGTATTTGTTCGGGGCGGCGGTTCCGCCGGGCCCGGGTGTGACGCTATCGAAGAGAGGCAGACTGATGAAACGAAGAGTCGTGGTGACGGGCGTGGGGGTCATCTCGCCCAACGGGGTCGGAAAAGAGGATTGCTGGAAGTCGATGATCGGCGGGGTCTCGGCCGTGCGGCTCGTCGATATGTTCGACGTGTCGATGTTCCGCACGCGGATCGCCGCGTATTCCAAGGAGTTCAACCCTTTCGCGCTGGGGTTGACCTCCGATGAGGTCGAGCGGATGGACCGTTACGTCCAGTTCGCGGTCGTCGCCGCCGATATGGCGGTGCGCGACGCGGGGATCGATTTCTCCAAACTGGACCGCGAGCGGGCCGGGGTGAGCCTGGCGAACGCCATCTGCGGGACGAAATATATGGAAGAGGAGTTCGCTCTCGTCACGGACAACGGGCGCAACCCCATCGACCCGCGCCTGGTGCGGCCGTATCTGTATGACGCCTCGATGTTCAATACGCCCTCCAGCGAGCTGTCCGCCAAATATCATTTGAACGGGATCTGCAACACGATATCGACGGGATGCACGGCCGGGACCGACTCCCTGGGATTTTGCCTGGAGACGATCCAGGACGGAGATGCCGACGTGATGATCGCCGGCGCCGCTGAGGCGCCCCTGACCCCGGTCACCTTCGGCGCCTTTGACGTCGTCAGCGTCCTCTCCGCCCGCAACGATGAGCCCGAGAAGGCATCAAGGCCTTTTGATAATAAACGCGACGGATTCGTGTTGTCCGAGGGGTGCGGCATCCTGATCTTAGAGGAGCGCGAGCACGCCTTGAAGCGCGGGGCCCGGATCTACTGCGAGATCACCGGTTACGGCACCTGCAACAACGCATTCCACATGACGGACCTGCCGGCAGACGGCCTGGCCATGGCCGAGTGCATCAAGCTGGCGCTGGAAGATGCGTCCGTCGAACCCAAGGAGATCGATTACATCAACGCCCACGGCTCCTCCACGCGCATGAACGACGTCTTCGAGACGAACGCCTACAAGATCGCGTTAGGCGACCACGCCCATAAGATCCCGATCAGCTCGCTGAAGTCGATGATCGGCCATCCGCTTTCGGCGGCCAACGCCATCGAGCTGGTCATCGGCTCCATGATGTTCAAGAAGGACCTGATCCCGCCGACGATCAACCAGGAGGTCCGCGACCCGCGCTGTGACCTGAGCTATGTGCCGAACAAGGCGATCGCCAAAAAGGTCAACATCGTTTTGAAGACGAGCAGCGGGTTCTCCGGGATCCACTCCTCGCTGGTCATGAAGCGCGACGGGGAGGGCCGTTAAATGAAGAACGGTAAGATCGCCATCGTCGGCATCGGGGTCGTCGCGCCCAGCGGCATCGACAAGAGGGTCTTCTGGGCCAATATCAAGGCGGGCCGCTGCGCCATCAAGAAGATCGAGCGGTACGACTCGAGCCTGTATCCTTCGCACATCGCCGGCCAGGTCCACGAGCTCGACGCTTTTTCCCACGTTTCCTCGCGGCTCCTGCAGAAGATCGACCCGTTCGCGCATATGGCGCTCGTCGCTACCGAGCTCGCGTTCAAGGACGCGGGGGTCGACCTGGCGCAGGAGAACTTGAACCGGGTGGGGATCTTCATGGGCAACGCGCTCGGCGGATGGCTCTACGGCGAAACGGAGCTGAGGGACCTTTACATCGAAGGCCGCGAAGGGGTCAGCCCTTATATGGCCTCGGCGTGGTTCCCGGCCGCGCCCCAGGGACAGGTCTCGATCTATTACGGCATCAAAGGATATTCCAAGACCGTCGTCTCCGACCGCGCGAGCTCGCTGATGGCCATCGGCCAGGCGAGGAAAATCCTTTTGAGGGGCAAGGCCGATTGCGTCGTGGCCGGGGGGATGGAGGCGCCTTTGTCGCCCTACGGGCTTTTGTGCTGCAATACGAACGGCGACCTTTCCGTGAACAACGCCCATCCCGAAGAGGCCTACCGTCCTTTTGATAAAAAGCGCGACGGTTTTGTCGTCGGGGAAGGCGCGGGGCTGATGATCCTGGAAAGCGATTCGCGGGCGCGGGAAAAAGGCCGCAAGATCCTCGCGTATCTGACCGGTTACGGGACGACTTGCGACGGCGTCGACCGGATCAAGCCGAGCCGGGACGGCCGGCAGCTGGCGCGGGCGATCCGCATGGCGCTGGACGAAGCGGGATACAAGCCCGGAGACGTCGATTATATCTGCCTGGACGGCAGCGCGACCCCCGAAGGGGATGAGAGCGAAGTCCGGGCGATCAAAGAGGTGTTCGGCGCGGCGGCCAAGGATGTCCCCGTCAGCGCGCCTAAGACGATCTTCGGCAACCTGCTGGGCGCTTCCGGCGCGCTCGACGTGATCGTGACGGTCCTGGCGATGGAGCATTCCATGGTCCCGCCGATGCTCAACCTGAAAGACGTCGCCCCCGAGTGCGCGGGGCTCGATTTTGTGAAGGACAAGGCCCGCGAAAAGGAGATCCGGCGCGCCCTGGTCATTTCCCGCGGCCGCGGCGGCATCAACGCGGTCCTGGCGGTCGAGAGGCCTTAAGGTCTTTAATAACAATGGAGGAGGGAATGGACACTAAAGGACAGGTCAAGGATGTCATCGTGAATCTTTTGAAGGTCAAGCCCGAGGAAGTGAAGGATGACCAATCCCTGGAGCAGTGCCTGGGGGTGGACTCGACGGAGATGGTCGAGGTCTGTATTGCCCTGCAGAAGTCTTTCGGCGTGCAGATCCAGGAGAAAGAGGTCGCCAAGTATCATTCGGTGACCGAGATCGCCAAGGTCATCGAAGGGAAGAAGGGATAGCGCGCCGCGCATGAAGATCATTGATCTGAGC
Source organism: Candidatus Omnitrophota bacterium (assembly GCA_041308805.1). Lineage (GTDB taxonomy): Bacteria > Omnitrophota > Gorgyraeia > Velamenicoccales > Velamenicoccaceae > JBFZAX01. Next base: position 4,270 of record JBFZAX010000015.1, read on the forward strand.
CTGCCGATCGACGATACCCTCAAAGAGACCCACGCCGCTTCCATCGACCGCATCACGCATGCCGCGGGCGTCGAGCATTTCAACGAGGTCGTCATGGCCAAGCAGCCGGGCGGACGGGAGCGCTTCCTGAAAGGGGAGCGCGTCGCCAGGCCCGACGAGGTCCCGGATGCCGAGATGCTCTCTTTGGAGATCGTTCACGCCTCGGTCCACATGGGGACCCATGTGGACGCGCCGTTCCATTACGGCAGCCGCTGCGCGGGCCGGCCGGCCAAGAAGATCATGGATGTGCCGCTCCCATGGTGTTACGGACCGGGCGTCCTGTTGGATCTTACCCATTTAAAGTACCCTCAGAATATCGCGCGCGCCGACGTCGTCGGGGCGCTTCAGAAAATTTCTTACGCTCTTAAGGCCGG
>JBFZAX010000016.1:0-9578 GCA_041308805.1 Candidatus Omnitrophota bacterium
TCCATCGTCAAGAACGCGAAGCTTGTCGTGGATACGCGCAATGCGATCAAGACGAAGAGTGCGAAGGTGGTTAAATTGTAGCTTGAACGCGAAAGAGTCTATAGTCGATGGTCAATGGTCGATTGTCTATGGAAAAAGGCCGAAGCCAAACGATGAGGCTTTTCGGCTTTGACCATAGACCATAGACTATGGACTATCGACTGACAGCTGACAACTAAGCTATTTCCGTCTCAACGAACGCCGCATTTCGCGGTCGGTCGCCTTCTTTTTCAGGTCTTCGCGGCGGTCATAGAGCTTCTTGCCCTTGGTCAGGGACAGCGCCACTTTGACGAGGCCGCGCTTGTTGAAGTACATCCGCATCGGCACCAGGGTGCAGCCGCGCTGCGTCACCTGGCCGGTCAGCTTCTCGATCTGGTTGCGGTGCAGCAGGAGCCGGCGCGTGCGGGTCGCCTCCTCCTTGAAATAGCTCGCCTTCTCGTACGGCGTGATGTGACAGTTGTGAAGATAGACCTCCCTGCCGTCGACGCGGGCGAAAGCTTCGTCGATGTTGCCCCGGGCCTCGCGCAAGGACTTGACCTCGCTACCCCTAAGCTCGATCCCGCACTCGAGGGTCTCTAGGACCTCATAGTCGCGGAAGAGCTTGCGGTTCGTGCAGATGACCTTTTCTTCAGCCATAAAAGTCTACCACATTTAGGTTCATTTTCCAGCCAAAGCCGCCAGGAGCCCGAGGAAGAGCGGGATGGTCGCGATGCTGGCCACGTGGCCGTAAAAGAGACCGGTGCTCGTGAAGTTATCCTCGAGGCTCTGGTTACGGATGATGACGGATAAGAGCGCCGCGGGCGGCATGGCCGCCTGAAGGACCAGCAGGAACCCCAGGGCGGACGGAAGCTTAAAGAAGACGACCAACCCCAAGAAAAATAACGGCAAAGCGACCAGCTTGATCGCCAGGGCCGCGGTCATGGGCCGGGCATAATTGACGCCGTTACGCTTGAGCGCCGCGAGGTTGCCCCCGACGACCAAGATCGACAGCGGGATGGCGCAGCGCCCCAGAAGCTCGGTCGGCTTAAGCAGGACCGGCGGGATCGCGTTTTGGATCTTAAGAAAGACGCACACCAGGGCGGCCAAAGTGGCGATGACCGGGGCATTGAAGATCTTGCGGGCGTCGAACCTGGTCTTTCTTAAGCCGGTCAAAAGCATGACGCCGAAAGAAAAGATCGTCATGTTAAAGCCGAGGAGAAAGAGAAAGATCATGATGAACATCTGCTCGGCTTCGGCCGGCGCCATCAGGCTGGCGACGAGCGGCAAGGGCAGATAGCCGGAGTTCTGGAAGGTCGTCAGGCCCAGGAATTCATTTTCGTGGATGCGGAGGCTTTTGCCGAGACCCAGCGCCAGGAGCCCGAAGAGAAACCCGGCCAGCGAGACAGCCACGCTCCATAAAGGCAGCGTCCACCAGTTCGGGAAGAGCGCCGGATCGAACCTCTTGACGATCTCGGAGAACATGAAACACGGCAACAGGACGCCGATGACCAGGTCGTTGAGGCAGCGCAGGCCGGCGACGCAGATGACGTTTCGCCGGAACGCCAAAAACCCGACGAGCCCCAAAATGACGAGCTGGAGCACGGATTGGCTGACGGTTTGGAATGATTGCAGGAACATTGCTATCTCCAAAAAAAAATTATTTTAATTCTCAACGCAGATGGTCGCGGATGAATACCTGGTAATTAGAAATTAGCTCGCAGCGGAAGCTGAAATATGATGCTCGCGAAATAAGTAGAAATAAGTGGAAATACGTTGTGTCGTTTAATCTTCACCCAAGACAACCTATTTCTACTTATTTCAACCAATTTCGCCCTGAAACACGGTGGCACAGGGCTAATTTCTAGTTACGGGTTTGCCTGGAACCTTAACGTTCCGTTTGTCGTAGTTCGGTGACGGCGACGCGGCCCGTTTCGTAGTTCGGTGACGTAGTTCGTAAAAATCATTCTGGATCTTTCTTTTGACGTAACCTAACTACGTTACCGTAACGGGCATCGTAGCCTTAACCGTTGCCGTTACCGGATCGAGCTGACGACTGTTGACTGACGACCACATGAGACCTTGAGACATTGAGACCTTGCGACTAATCCACTATCTCAATCTGGTACGGATCAGAAACAATGAGCTCGGTCGCGCCGCGGTACGTCTTGATCAGGCCGAAGGCGCGGATCTTCTTGCCCTTATAGAAGATCGCGGGGTCGATCCCCTCTTTCGTAAAAATGGTCAGGTCTTTCTTGAAGATGACGAGCTTGAGCCCCTCCATCGTCAGCGTGATGACCTTGTCGCTCTTGCGAGTGCGGCTGACCGCGCCTTCGACGATCTTGCGCTGGCCGACATAACGGCCTGCGTCCGTCGAAGAAATGGAAAGATCCTGCGACCATATGCCGCGCTTATTCTCTTTCGCCTCGCGCAGCGCCGCCACCAGCTCCTCGATGCGGCCGACGTTAGGCGGAAAGGTGTAAAGATAGGCCAGACCGTTGCGCAGGAGCTCGGCCTGAACTAAGACCTCTTTGCCGTCGCGCGGCGCGTAACAATAGACGAGCTCCCGGTCATACTTGTCACGGCGCTGGACATCATATTCCAGGCGCAGGGATTTGCCCAGGACGAGCTCTTCGTTGAAACGCCGCGACTCCTCGGCATAAGGCTCCCGGACCTCTTTCCAGCCCTCGTCGGTGCGGCGCTTGAGCTCCGGCGTGTCGATGCCGATGTAGCGCGCCATGCGGCCGTTAGCCAGCTCGACGGTATCGCCGTCGACGACACTCTTGACCGTCTGGGGCCGGCCGGGCGCAAAGCCGGCGCCGGTCCAAAAACGGCTGGCCGCCGCGATCGCGACTCCGACGAGCGCGAAGGCGAAACGGGACAAAAGCCTGATATCTCTCCGTGTCAGAGGAAATTGACGCTTCATGGCCGGCCAGCGCTTCCTGAGAAACTACATCATATCCTGGACGATCTTGGTAAAGACCCTCTCGGCGGTGCCCATGCGCGGGAACGCGCCTTTGCGGGCCTTGACCTTCAGCCGGCTGGTGCGTGAAGTCAACTGGGAGACCTGGACGTGAACCTTGACGCTTTCGATCTCGGCGTCGACGGTACCGGCGCCTTTGTCTTTGGCGAGGACGGTCCCTAGCTGGGTACACACTTCTGTCGCCGCGTCCCACGCCTCGGCGTAGGTGACGTCGTAGTCGCCCTGGATGGTGTCGCGGCTGATGGCATAGCCGCCGATGGCGCCGAGGGTGCCGGCGACGAGAAAGACGCAGCCGCTGGCGCCCATAAGCAAGGCGCTGAGGCTGGAGAGGATGATCACACGATTAGGTTTCATGGTCGTCCTTTTTGAAGAATGAACAATTAACAATGAAAAATGAACAATTGTCGTTCGGTAGAACTCTTAACGCGAATTAGTCGATAGTCGATGGTCGATAGTCGATTGTCTATCTGCGTTAGCCGGTTAGCCTGTTGGCCCGTTAACGGGATAACCGGATAACAGGCGAACGGGCCAACGAACCTGACAATAGACCATAGACTATCGACTATCGACGATCTTAAAACCGTTCCCTACGATATTTTTCTCTTGCTGAAAACCTTATAGAAACAAAACACGCCGAGGCCGATGATGCCGCCCCAGGAAAGCGCCAGGAAAGTCCATCCGCCGGTGTTCATATGAGCTCCCTCTGCGCCTTCTTCGCGCGCTTGCTCCAGGCGATCTTGACGAGGACGGACAACAGGACGAAGAGCGAGATGAGCCCGATACGCGTCCAGAAGATGTACGGCCTGTTAGCCTCCTCCACTCCCTTTAACAGGATCGTCGGCAGGCCTTCCTGGTAAAACCAGAAGCCCAGGATGCACAGCAAAAAGAGCGGCGTGATGAACTTGATGATGAACTTATAGATGCCGGGCACGCGGATGTCCGCGCCGTGATGGATCTCCTCCCACGCCTTGTCCATGCCGAAGACCCACGCGAAAAGGATCGCCTCGACGGTGCCGAAGAGGACCAGGCAGAACGTCCCGCCCCAGAAATCCAGCTCGTTGACGACGCCCTTGCTCAGCAGGAAGATGGCCGGTTGACAGAGGATGAAGGCGAAAGCCGCGAAGATGCTGACGGCGCGGCGCCGGGTAATGTTAAACTCATCTTCCAAAAAGGCGATGGCCGGCTGGGCCAGGGAAATGCTCGACGTGATCCCCGCCAAAAACAAGAGACCAAACCACAAGAAACCGAGCAAGGCGGACAAAGGCAGCTTGCCAATAATGAACGGCATGGTCACAAACCCTAAGTCGAACGCGCCCTGCTTGGCGACAGCCTGGATGCCCAGGGGACCGAAGAAAACAAACGCTGCCGGGATGATAATGCTGCCGCCGATGACGACCTCGGCGATCTCATTGGTGGTGACCGCCGTCAAGCCTGAGAGCGCGACGTCGTCGCCGCGCGAAAGATAGCTCGCATAGGTCAGGATGACGCCAATTCCGACGCTGAGCGTGAAGAATATCTGGCCCGCGGCCGCGAGCCACACCTTGGCGGATTTGAGCGCGGAAAAGTCCGGATTCCACAAGAATCCCAGGCCGTTGAGCAGGTTCCAGTCAGGCTTGGCCGGGTCCGGCGTCCCAAGCGTCAGAACGCGGACCATCAGCAGAACGCCGAAGCATAACAAGATGGGCATGGCGATCTTGGAGAGCGTCTCGATGCCGCCCTTGATGCCGAAATAAACCACGAAAATATTGAGAGCGAAGGTGATCAGGAAAAAAATGTACGCCGGGCCCAAACCCTGGAAAAAGGCGTTGTGCTCAATGCCCTGGTACCCCTTGAGGAACGCCTGCATCGACGCCTGGTCAGCGGCCTGTGTATACAGGCCCTTGAGGCTGTAATAGCTGTAGGCGAGCGTCCAGGATTCGATAAAGGTGTAATAGATAAAGATGACGAACGGGCCGAAGATACCGATGACGCCGAAATATTTGATGAAGCGGTTCTTCTTCCAGACGGTGTGAAAGATGCCGGGCGCGGTGCCGTGCTCAAAGCCGCCGCCGAACCGGCCCAAGGTCCACTCTATCCACATCAGCGGTAACCCCAAGAGCAGCAGCGAAATAAAATAAGGGATCATGAAGGCGCCGCCGCCGTTGCCCGCGGCCTGAACAGGGAAGCGCAGGAAGTTCCCCAATCCGACGGCTGAGCCGGCCACGGCCATAATGATGCCGAGCCGCGAGCCCCAGGTGTCACGCGTATGTTTGGGTTTCATATTGATCTAAATCCAGCTTTAACGCAGATGGTCGCGAATTAGTCTATAGTCGATGGTCAATGGTCGATGGATAAAAGACCGAGGCAGAACGATGAGGCTTTTCGGCTTTGACTATAGACCATAGACTATAGACCATCGACTCCGTTGAGACCTTGAGACGTTAAGACTCATCACTCAAATACTTTGGTTATTATATCGTATCCAATGATGTCTTTTCAATCATTTCATCGGGTTCCGGGGCGGCATCAAGATCGAGGATGCGGCAGGTCAAAAGAATGACGAGCTCGGTCTTGCTGGACCGGTCCTCGGTGCTCCGGAAGAAATATCCCAGGAGCGGCAGGTCACCGAGGAGCGGGAGTTTGCGAACCCTTTGAGACTTCTCCTCTTTCATCAATCCGCCGATGATCAGGGTCGAGCCGTCGCGCAACAGGACAGTCGATTCGGCTTCGGAGGTCTCCACCACCGGGATCTCATTGCCGGAGGCGGTACGGTACATCTGGACGACGGCGCTGACCTCGGGATGGACCTTCATCGAGATAAAACCGTCGGCGCTGATAACAGGCGTCACGGAGAGCTTAACGCCTACATCCACAAAATTGACGGACTCCGCGGTCTCGGTCGTCGTCTGGCCCTGGACAGCGGCGGTCGTCACGTACACCTGTTTGGAGCCTACCAGGATGCGCGCGGACTCGTTGTGGACAACGGTCAGCCGGGGGCTCGAGAGGATCTTCGTTTCGCCGACTTCCTGCAGCGCCTCGATGACGACGCGGTAATCCTGGGCGGCGAGAGGCGTGGCGACGCCCATGGTCCAAAAGTGGCCGGTCGAGCTCAAAAGCTTGTCGAAAGAGCCTTTGACCTTGACCTTGTCGTTGAGAATATATTCCCAGTCGATGCCCAGGGTCAGTTTGTCGTCGAGGCTGACCTGGATGATCTTAGCGTCGATCAGGACCTCGCGGCTGCGCTCATCCAACGCCTGGGCGGCAGCGCGGATCCTTTCGAGGACCGGCGGATAATCGGTCACCAGGAGCTTATTTGTGCGTGGGTCGGGCCGGATGCGGCCGACTCCTTTGGTAAGCCCTTCCTTGAGGAGCTCGGTGACTTTTTCCGCCGAAGCGTGGCTGAGCGCGATCGTCTCGGTCGCCAAAGGCCTGTCCATCTCGGCGAGGACCACGCTGAGCTCTTCGTTTTTTTGAGGAGCATCAAAGAGGATGACAGAGCCCGAATATCCGTCGGCGATGATCTGACCCGAGGAAGACTTTAAAGGGCTCAAGGCAGACAAAAGGTCTTCGGGCCGCGCGTGGGAGAGCTTGACGCGTTTGATGCGGCGGGGATCTCCGGCCTTAAATCCGCTCGCCGACTCGAAATCGGCGACGGTCATGATCCGAAGGATACCGCCCTCCTCTTTGGCGATGAGACCGTTGGAGGCGAGGACCGCTTCCAGGGCCTTGCGGGGCGTGACGTCTTTGAGAAAGACCGTCACGCGGCCCGCGACGCTCTTGTCGAGGACCATATCGAGGTCCGTCTTCTGGGCGAGCATCTTTAAAACGTCGATAATATCCATGCCTTTGATGTCGAGGGAGAAAGTGTCCGGGTTCGCGGACGGCTGAGCGGCCGGCGCGGGGTCTGGAGCCGGGTCAGGGGGTCCGGAGACGGGCTCTGCGGCCAAAGGCGAGGCGAGAGAGGTGAAAAATAAACCGATGAGAAGGCTGATAATCGTTTTTTTCATAGCGACAGGCGATAGCGCTCGCTCCCCCGGCTCAAGATGACTTCCTGACCGGTTATTTCTTCGACGATAAGATCCCCCACCTCGTCCTGAAAGGACAAATAGACGGTCTGGCCTGCCGCCCTGTCCTCGAGGATGGCCTTGACGCCGTTGTCGTCGACAATGCCGACCAGAGTGAGGGAGTTTAACAGGGCCGGCGCCGTCGGGGTGGCGGGGGTGAGGGGCGCCGGAGGGGGTGCGGCGATGGGGGCTTTGAATAGGCGCCGCCGAGGGGCCGCATGAGGGGGCGCGGAGGTGTTTTTTGGGGGTTGCGCTGCGGCCAGCAGGCGCCCCCTCAGGTCGGCGCCGGACCAGGCGACGGCCCTTGAAAAAAAGTCAATTTTTTCAAGCGTTATCGATGCGACGACCCCCTCCTTCCCTTTCGGCGAAGGCGTGACCTCGACGCGGGCCACGCGACACAGAAATCCCAGCTCAGGCAAGCGGGAAAAAAAGTTTTGGAGCGCCGCCTCGCCACCTTCGAGGGTGAACCGCCAAGAGACCTTGCGGTAGCGTACGCCGGTCTTGATGTGTTGCTCGGGGGCCGCGGCCGCGGAGATGAGCTGCAAGCCGCAGGCTTCGATCAAGCCGCGCAGCCGGTCCAAAGCGCGCGCGTCGGACAGCGGCAGCGTCGCAGCGGCCGCGGCCGGCGCCAGGCGGCCGCCGGCTCTCAACTCGGCGAAAAGCCGCACCGCCTCAAACCGCTCAAGAGCCTGCGATACGGCGCGCCCTGTCATCTGCTTAAAACCCCACAGCGGGCCGATCACCCATCCGACCATCCCCATCGTGAATAGAACGAGGGCGGCCGCCTCATAACTCCTCACAGAAACCGATAAACTCCTCATGACCTTCCCTTCCGCGAGGCGGCGCTGATCCTGAACACGAACTCAGAAAGCTCCGAAGACTTGCCAAGATGATCCAGCCGGACCTTGCTGAACAATCCCGAATCTTCTAACAAGATCAACAAAGAAACAACCGATGGAATATCGCCGCTCCTCCCCTCTGCCGACACCCCCTGCCCGTTTTTTATGTCCAGACGCGTAAACGCCGTTCGCTCAGAAGCATGTCCGTAAAACCAATCCCATATCTTCTGATGGGATCCGTTACGAAGAACGGCATCCTCCCAGAAGAGCCGTTGTGTCATTACACCCATTTCCTTTTCCGTGCTTGCCGAGTCAACGGAAGCCGCCTGCATCTTCTTTAAAACCCGGATATCCTCGGATACCGCCCGGCTCAACAGGACGCTGACCGTCAAAAGAAAAACGCCCCACCCGACGAAGATCAGCCGTTGCCACCGGCGGGCGCGCTGCCGAGAGAGCTTCAATCGCAACCCAGGAGGCGTCAGGTCGATGTACACGTCAGTGTGAAAAAGCGCCTTTCCGGCGATTGACGAACATCCGGCGGCTGTGCCGTTGAGCTGCGCGCGCACAGCAGGATCCACCTCCCGATACTCCTCCAGAGCCGGCAAACGCCTGACAACTTTCCCTAAATGCCTGCTCAAATATTCCTGCTGCTCGCCGGAGATCGTCCCGGAAAGATACAGGTCGTCGCAACGACCAGCTCCTCTGCCCGCCCCCCGGCGGAATTGTTCAATGCTCAATTTCACTTCATGGACCAACCCCTCCTTTGTTCGCGCGCAAAACGCCCGGCTGGAAACACACCGCCCTTCCCCGACCATGCTGAGATCATAGGACAGGGCATCAGCGCTCAAAAGGAACGCGCATTTGTCGCCATGGACTGAAAACCAATTTATAGCCCCCTGCGTCGACAGCGTGACCCGCCCCGAAACAATGCCGGCGCGCTCCAATATCCGCACTCGCCTCAAAACGCGGGCTTCCTGCATCATAAAGATCCGCACCAGGCTATTGCCCTCATCATCATGCCCAACGACCTGGATATCAGAAACGATCTCCCGCGCTGTCGGCCCGGCCGTCTCCCGAAAGATCCGCAACAGCGCCATCTCTCTTATCTCGTTTTCCTCGCGCGATGGCAGACACAACAATCGCCCCATCGCCTCCTGCCGCGGCAGAGATAGAACAGCGCAGGCCGGCCTCCAATCTCTGGACTTCAACTGACGCCGGATCTCGCGGCTGGCGGACTCCTCGGCCGGTGGGACCGAAAAAGAGAAACAATCCGCCAGATAATACCCTCTCCCGCGGCGCTGCGAACGGCAGACCCGCACGACGTCTCCGGCAAACTCAAAGACAACCTGATATCTCACCGTCATCATCTCCTTAAGTTCCATTATTGTAACACATAAACAGGCAAAAAAGCAAGCTATTATTCCAAATATGGAACAAATAAGAGAAAAAAAGGGCTCTCCCTACCGCTTGCGAAAAGACTGCAACGATTCCAGAAAGCCGGGCTTGGGTTGGTAGCCCTCCTGGAGGGACTTATCACAATAAGCGATGGCGAGATCGTACTGCTTGGCGAGAAAATAGATGAGCGACAGATTACCGTACGGGTCTCCATAGCGCGGATCGGACTCGATGGCCTTCTCAAAAGCTTTCTTGGCATCCTCCATCCTGCCGACCGATCCGTAAGAAATACCGAGATTGTTG
>JBFZAX010000017.1:0-2936 GCA_041308805.1 Candidatus Omnitrophota bacterium
TTAAAAGGCCCTTCCCGCAGGATGCGCCCGTTCCCGACGCAGTTCAAAGCGACCCCGCCGGCCAGGCAGAGCTTGTCCAAACCCGTGACTTTATGGACATGCCGCGCCATCCTCAGCATAACCTCTTCGGTGACTTTCTGGACGGAAGCCGCCACATCCATGACCCTCGGCGTGATCTCGGACTCGGGCTGTCTCGCCGGGCCGCCGAACAGGTCCTCGAACCGACGGTTGATCATCCTCAAGCCGCTGCAATAATCAAAATATTCCATGTTGAGCTTAAAGGAGCCGTCCTGCTTGAGATCGATCAACCTGTCTAAGATCAGGCCGGTATATTTGGGCTCGCCATAAGGCGCCAACCCCATAAGCTTATATTCTCCCGAGTTCACCCTGAACCCGGCGTAGTAAGTGAACGCCGAATAGAGCAGCCCCAAAGAATGGGGAAAGCTCAGCGCCGATATCATCTCCAGCTCGTTATCCTTGCCCCTTCCGAAACTGGCGGTCTCCCACTCCCCCACTCCGTCCATCGTCAGGAACGCGGCTTCCCGGAAAGGCGATGGATAAAAAGCGCTGGCCGCGTGGGAAGCGTGGTGCTCCGTGAACAGGATCTTGCCGTCGTACGCCAGCTCTTCCCTGATGATCTGCGGGATCCAGAGCTTCTCCTTCAGCCACAACGGCATGGCCTGGATGAACTGCCTGATCCCCCGCGGCGCGCAGGCCAGGGAAGTCTCCAGGATCCGCTCGAACTTCACGAGGGGCTTGTCATAAAAAACGATGACGTCCAGGTCCTTGGCCGGGACCCCGCCTTTCGCGCAGCACCACTCGATCGCTTTTCGGGGGAAATTGAAATCGTGCTTTTTGCGGGTAAAGCGCTCTTCCTGGGCAGCGGCGATGATCTCGCCGTCACGCACCAGGCAGGCGGCGCTATCGTGATAAAAACAGGAGACTCCCAGGATGTTCATACTGATCTGCGGGCTTCCGGGATAAAACGGCTCTCTGCGGCAGACGGCCAAAAAAAATCGATATCTCTTATATTGATTTTACCAACAAAGCGGCGGGATTCAAACTTAATCCTTAAAAAGAAGCTCGTAGTAACTCTGGGCGCGCAGGATATCCCCCCAGACATAACGATGGCCTGCGATAAAATACAGCCTTTTCTGGGCGAAGGTCCGCGGACGGCCAAAGACCGGGACCGTCTCGCTGCGCGCGACCTTGAACGCCGAGCCGGCCACGAGCCTTCTGAAATCCGCGTCGCTGAACTCAACGACATGCTGCCGGTATTTCGGCAGGCCCGGCCGGTGGTCCGAGGAAAAAGCTTTCGTCCGGGGCACGCAGGGAATGGAAAGGATGACTTTCTTGCGCGCCAGGCCGGCCAGGACCGACAGCGCCGCGGCCGGGTTACGGAGATGCTCGAAGGTCTCAAAGAGCATGACGGTATCGAAGGCCTTCGGCGGAAAAGGAAGCGCGTACAGATCACCACGGACCGCGAGGATCCCGTGCCGGGCGATGTTCCTCACGGCCCCGGGGCTGATATTGAACCCTACGCCTCTTCGCCCGAGCCGGCCCAGAATGACACCATCGCTGTCTCCGATCTCGAGGATGGAATCGTGCGGCGCCCCTTCAAGCCAGCGCCCCAGAAGCGCGATCCTCCTCGTATAGATATATTGAGCCACCCGCAGGTGCAGCGGGTCGACCGCAGGCTCTTCGCCGAGATGCGCGCGGATCAGGAGATCGTCTATCAACGTCCCTATCTCCCCGTCCTCGCGGATCCTGTTCTCCAGAAGCTGCCCCAGGACTTTCCGGCTTGGGCAGAAATAATCCAACCCGACTGGCACGAATCCGATCTTGGCCTCGAGGCGATCGGCCATCTCCAAGGACGTCATCCGGGGATCCCCGAGCCATTTCCCCAGAGAATATCGGGCCCGGTCCTTCAAAGACTCGATAAAATTCATCGGCTGGATCCTCCGGGGACCGGCGCCCGGCCCAAGGCAGACTCATCCTGAAAAAAATCGTTGAAGACGATGCGATCAGGGAACGCCTGAGGCGAAAGGCTCTTTTCATCCTCCCTGATAAAATAGGCGTTGCCTCTGACATAGAAAGGTCTTGCCCCCGGACCCCGCCGCATGACGGCGACCGAATGCGCGCACTCATGCGCGCACGGCTGGCCCGGATCGGTCAGGCAAGCGACATAGCCGCGCGCGGCGGAACAACACCGGGAAGTCGTCGCATAAGCATAAGGCCAATAGAGATGAGCCTTGAATCCCCGGCGGCCTAGCTGCGGCCGGACCGCGGCCAGATGCCCCGGCGTATTAAATTCAAGGCGACGGATATTGCGCGACTCGAGAAAGTCCAGGAACGGCTCGGGAAAGAACGAAGAGGCCGCCGTTTTCGTCAGGTAAGAGGAGACGAGAAGCCGCCCGAGGACGATGCCGTCGGATAGGAGACTTCCCGCGGTCTTCAAGGCGCCCCAATCATTGATGACAACCTCCGATCCTTTGCCGGAGCCCAAACACGTCAACAGCTCATCAAAAACCTCCACCCCTTTTTCGGTCAGATAGGGCGTCAGGAGCGTGATCGAAAAGCCTGCGGCCGACGCTTCCTCCTGAAGGGTTTTAAGCTCGCCGGGAGAAGGCATCTTCCGTTCGCAAAATTCATCGCCGATGTAGAGCCGGCCCGCGGCGCCGGCAGGAAAGGGCTCCTTCGGCGAATCCCACAGGAGGGCTTGTTCACAACCTGCGAAAAGAGCCTTATCGGATAAAGGCGTTCTCATAAAAACATTTTTTCCTGTCGCACGGCCGGCCATAAACTTCGCGGAATACTTCCCGGCCGATGTTCCGAAAAGCGGCGTGGCCGCCCTCCTTGCGCGAAAAGCGGTCGAGGCAGGTCCTGACGAAACGCACATCCGCGATCTTTTGGCTTGTCGGACATCCCCTGCCGAC
>JBFZAX010000018.1:0-2961 GCA_041308805.1 Candidatus Omnitrophota bacterium
GGTCAGAGGCCCCAGATGTCCCGGCGATACTCGTTGACCATCCGCACGGTGTTGAAATGGGCGAACGTCTCCACACAGCCGATCATCATGTCGATCCAGGCCGCGGCCGGAGTCGATCGCCGGGCCCCCTCTGTCCCGTAATAGAGGCCGGCCATCTCTTCAAGGGTGTCATAAAGCGCCCGGGAGTCTTCCGGGAGCCTGAGGTTAAGCCCTTCGCTGAAAGACTGGCCGTCATCGCGATGGCCGAAGAACCTCCCGATCGGCTTGTCAGCGGCCTCAACGACCCAACCGTCGAGCGTGCTCAGCTGCAAGACGCCGTTCGCGATGGCTTTCATCCCGCTCGTCCCCGAAGCTTCATGGGGCGGTACGGGATTGTTGAGCCAGACATCCACCCCGCTGACTAGCATCTTGGCGATATAGGTATCGTAGTTCTCCAGCATGATGATCTTCAGGCCCCCTTGGCCGTCTCCCGCCTTATCGATCGTGTTCATGATCTCGTTGATATAGGTAAAAGCCATGTTGTCGTTCGGATGGGCTTTGCCCGCGTAGAGGATCTGCAGCGGGCCCTGCCGCCGCGCGATATCACGCAGGCGCTCCATGTCCTGAAAGAGCAACCCCGGCCGCTTGTAGGCTGCGATGCGGCGCGCCCAGGCGATCGTCAGGACGTCTTCGCGGATCTTCCAATGGTCCAACAGCCGCGCCAGGTTCTTTTTGTTCGCCTGATGCGCGGCCCAGAGCCGGCTGCGGAACTCTTCGTTGCCTCTCAGCTCCGCCACCTTCGCGAGGCTCAGGGGATCGGCGCGAAAATCACCCAACACTTCCCGATAACCGTCGAGGACCTCGGCCACCGGCGAAGACATCCAGGTCGGCTGATGGACGCCGTTGGTGACAAAACGGATCCGGTCCTTGTAGGCGGGGAATTGAAGCTTCATGACGTCGCCGTGTTTCTTCGCCACGGCATTGATGCTCGAAGAGGTGTTCATGGCCAGGACCGTCAGGTTGACGACCGCCCCTTTGGGATCTTCCAGGCCCCAGGAGCGGACCCGGACGACATCTTCAGGTTTCAGGACGCGCTCGAGGTCGGAAAGGCCGAACCGGTCATGCCCGGCGGGCACCGGCGTATGGCACGTATAGGCAAAGCGGGACTTCCATTCATCGGCCTGCGCAGCCGACATCCCCCGCGCCTTCTGGATAAAAGCGAAGGCGGCATGACCCTCGTTGAGATGGTATTTATTCACCGGATAGCCCAGAGCGTCGAGCGCTTTCATCCCGCCCATCCCCAGGATCAGCCGCTGCAGCAGGCGGCCCTGAGGGTCGTCGCTGCGGTACAACTGGTCGGTCAGGCGCCGCGCCGCCTCGTCGTTCTCCGGGACGTTGGAATCCAGGAGGACCAGCGGCACCGCGTAATCCTGCGTCCGGCTGTAGACATAATATTTCCACAGGCGCAGATGGATATCCCTGTCCTTGAGGTCCAGGGTGACCCGCTGCTCCAAAGGCACGAGCCCCGGGAACGTGGTCGGGTCCCACTTCATCTCTTCGGGGAGTTGCCCGAACTTGAACCAGAACCGCTGCTTGAAATACCCTTTGTTCCAAAGGATCCCGACGCCGGCGAAAGGCAGGCGCAGGTCCGCCGCGGTCTTGATGGTGTCGCCGGCCAGGACGCCGAGGCCGCCGCTGTAGATCGGCAGGTCCAGCGGCGTGTTGATCTTTAAAGAAAAAAAGTAATCGGCGACGCGCTCGTTGGAAAAGATCTCGTTCTCGGAGACGATGTTGGCGGGCTTGATCGGATGGCTGGGCACGAAGATATTGTAAGAGTTCGTCGCCAGCCCGTACTCCATGGAAAAATAGGCGACCGCCTTGGCGGCCGGAGAATAGAGCGCCCGCTCCCCTTCAAGGATGCCTTGGACGGGAAAGCCGAAATAGACGTCATCGTGAACGTCGGCGAGATAGCTCTTCTCGTAATCCCTGATCCTGGAAAATTCCAAAAGCGGGCTGGGGTTAAGAGGCATCGGCGTCCTTGACCCTGGCGATGATCAGGGAGTCTTGGGCGTCAAAATCCAGGTAGACCTTGGGGGTGTTGAAAAAAACCGCGGGGTTGCGGAAAAGAAGTGTCTTACGCGCGCCGGTCTCCGCCTCCGATCCTTCCGCATCCCGGACCAGGACAGGCGGGCCGTAACGCGCCGTGATATCGGCCATCCGCGCGCCGGGGGTCAAACGGCCGGCCCGGACATCTTCCAGGAGCCTTTCGAACCGCGCCGTCTCTTTTTTGACCCAAAGATGCTGCGCGTCCTGTTCGGCGCCGACGGTAGCCAGCGTATCCAAAGATTGGCCGCACCCTGCCAACGAGGCAGCTGCCGCCAAAAAACCGACGATCAATAAGACCGGGATCCGCGGATCCTTTTTCGGCATCATACAGAACAAGTCCTATTTCTTGACAAGAGACGCCCGGATAAATTCTTTGAAGAGAGGATGGGCGCGGTCGGGCTTGGACCGGAACTCCGGATGGAATTGGACCGCGACGAACCAAGGATGGTCCGTCAGTTCGACGATCTCCACCAATTGGCCGTTAGGCGAGACCCCGGACACCCTCAATCCCCTGCGCTCCATGGCTTTTTTATAATCCCCGTTGAACTCGTAACGGTGCCGGTGCCGTTCCCACACCAGCGGCTTTTTGTAGGCGCCGGCCGCGCGGCTGCCGGCCGCGAGCCTGGCCGGATAAGCGCCCAACCGCATGCTCCCTCCCTTGACCTGCACGCGCTTTTGCTCCTCGAGAAGGCTGATCACCGGATGCCGGGTGCGTGGGTTGAACTCGGTGGAATGGGCGTCTTTCCATCCGCAGACATGGCGGGCGAATTCGATCACCGCTGTCTGCATCCCCAGGCAGATCCCGAAATAAGGCACTTTGTTCTCGCGCGCGAACTGGATGGCGTTGATCTTGCCCTCGATCCCGCGCGTGCCGAA
>JBFZAX010000019.1:0-16076 GCA_041308805.1 Candidatus Omnitrophota bacterium
GTCGAGGCTTCGCCGGTCGTGCCGCACGGGACAAGAGCGTCTGTCCCATGTTCCACGTGGAACTCCACTAAAGCTTTCAGCGCCTTTTCATCGATCGCGTCCGTTTTCGTGAACGGCGTCAAGAGCTCTACCATAGAACCCTTAAACATGACTACCTCCGGATGGTTTCAAAAAAGAATCAGTTTCTTAGCGCAGATTATTATAAATCGACATTCTTAACGCGAACCAGTCTATAGTCAATGGTCGATGGTCGATTGTCTATGGCCGTAACCGAGGTCGGAAGTCCGAAGTCGGAGGTCCGAAAAATCTGGCTTCGGACATCTGACCTCGGACTTCGATCTTTTTGGTTTTGACCATAGACCATAGACTATGGACTATCGACGGCCTTACGGCAATCCGCTAAACCGCATAAACACCCTCAAAAACGACGCGGACCTTCCCTTCCAGCCACACATCCGTGATCTGTTTCTCGATCTTAAAGGAGACGCTCAGGACTTCGCCGCTGCGGGTCAGAACAGAGACCTTGCGCCGGGACGACGCGCCCTTTCCGGCCGGCATCTTGCCGTGGCCATGATTAAGGACAGCCACGATCGCGCTGGCCACGGACCCTGTGCCGCAAGCCAGCGTCTCATCCTCGACGCCGCGCTCATAGGTCCTCACCCGGATCCGGGCCGGATCGATGACCTGCACGAAATTCACATTAGTGCCGGCCGGCTTAAAGACCTCGTGATGACGGATCTGACGGCCCAGCTCCCGAACGGGAAAATTCTCAATATCTCCCACCTCGATGACCGCGTGAGGGACTCCGGTATTCAAGTAATCAACTTCATAAGCTTTGTCGGCGACATGGACGGTCATCCCTAACTTAAGGTCCAGGGGCTGCGTCATCGCCAGCTTGACCGTCCCGCCTTCCACCTGGGCGCTCAAAAGCCCGGCAAGGGTCTCTAAGGTCACTTTGCTCCTTCGGACCTTCCTGGCGACCTGCCACGCGCAGCAGCGCGCGCCGTTGCCGCACATTTCGGCCTCGGACCCGTCGGCGTTAAAGATCCTCATCCGGGCGTCCGCTTTCGAAGAACGCCCCAGGACCAGGAGGCCGTCGGCGCCGATGCCATGCTTTCGATCGCATAAAGCGGCCACAAATCCTGAGCGGCGCAAAAGGGACGCCAGACGGTCCCCTTGCACGACCGCAAAATCATTGCCGGAGCCTTCCATCTTCGTGAACGCGATCGATCTCATGCGTCGACCACCTTTTCCAGCCGGACAAGGTCCTCAAAGACCTCGCGGCGCCGGATCAGATAAGCCCGCCGCCCCTTGATAAGCACCTCGGCAGGCCGGCAACGGGAATTGTAATTCGACGCCATGGAAAAACCGTAGGCGCCGGCCCCCATCACCGCCAGGAGAGTGCCTTGATCCCAAAAAGGCAGGCTGCGATCCCTGGCGAGAAAATCCCCGCTCTCGCAAATTGGCCCGACCACGTCTGTTTTTTTTCCAACACCGCGCGTCTCTTTCTTTGCGGGAGATCTCTTCAGCGGCAGGATCTCATGATAAGCATCATAAAGAGACGGCCGCACAAGATCGTTCATCCCCGCATCCACGACCAGAAACCTCTTGGCCGGCGTCTCCTTGACATAAAGGACGCGCGTCAACAAAAGGCCGGCATTCCCTACGATGAACCGGCCGGGCTCCAGAATGATCCTCAGCCCTGTTTTCTTAAGCAACGGCAGGATCCGCTGGGCGAAATCCGCCGCGGTCTGCGGCCGCTCGTCTTTGTAGATGATCCCGAGGCCGCCGCCCACATTGAGCCATTCCAGCCGGATGCCCATCGTCTTGAGCTCATCGATGAAGCCGCAGACCCGGCGCAGCGCCGCCAGGAACGGGTCCGCCAGAATGATCTGGGAGCCGATATGGACATGAACGCCGAGGATCCGCACGCGGCGGAAGCTATCCCTGTTCAAAAAAATGATCCGCGCCGTTTCCAGATCGACGCCGAACTTGCTCTCGACCGTCCCCGTCGTGATATAGCGATGCGTGTGCGGATCGATGTTCGGGTTCAGGCGGATGCAGACGCGCGCGTCCCTGCCCAGGGAGACGGCCGCTTCGCTGAGGGCGCTGAGCTCCTGGATGGATTCAACGTTGAAAAAAAGGATGCCGGCGCGCAAAGCCTCTTCGATCTCCGCGCGGGTCTTGCCGACGCTCGCGTAAACGATCCTGCGCGGATCAGCGCCGACCTTCAGGGCCCGGCGCAGCTCACCGCCGGAAACGATATCCAGGCCTGCTCCGCGACGGACCAGGATCTTAAGCAGGCTGAGGCTGGAATTAGCTTTGACGGAATAGCAGATCAGCGGCCGCACCGGCGCAAAGGCGCGGCGCAGTTTCAAATAATGGTCGCACAGCGTCCGATGGCTGTAAACATAGAGCGGCGTCCCGTAGGTCCCAGCCAGATCCTCCAGCCGGACATCCTCGCCGCACAATAGATCGTTCCTGTAGGTGAAGTCGTGCATCAGTCCTTCGCCACCGACCGCTTGGCCGCCGCGCAAAAAACGGGATCCAGCCGCCGGATCACTTCCTTTTTATCCAGTTTCCTGGAAAACGTGTTCAGCTCTTCCTGCGATAACGTCCGCAGGCTTTTTCCCTTGTCAAAAGACCACCGGAAAAGCCTGCCGACGATCTCATGCGCTTCCTGGAACGCGACCCCGCGGGAAACCAGATAATCCGCCAGGTCCGTGGCGCATAAAGCCTCGTCGCTCGCCTGGGCCCGCACCGAGTCTTTGCGGATCTTCAACCCTTTCAGCAACCCCGTCAAAATGACCAATTGGTCTTCGATGCACTCCAAAGACGCGAAAAGAGGCGCCTTATCATGCTGCATATCCCGGTTATAGGAGAGCGGAAGCCCTTTAAGCGTGGTCAGGACCGCCACGAGGTTCCCGACCAGGCTCCCCGCCTGCCCCCGCATCAACTCAAGAGCATCGGGATTCTTCTTCTGGGGCATGAGCGAACTCCCTGTGCAATAGGCGTCCGGCAGCTCGACAAAGCCGAATTCCCGGGTCGACCACAGGATGAGGTCTTCGCACAGGCGCGAGACGTGCATGCCCAGGATCGCCGCGAACGACAAGAGCTCAAGGACAAAATCCCTGTCGCTGACCGTCGAAAGGCTGTCCCGGCATACGCCGATGAGCTTGGACAGACCCGGCATCTTCAATGCGGTCAGGGCCCGTCCATAAGCTTTTTTGTAGGCGGCCGCGTGAATAGGTGTCCCGGCCAGCGCGCCGGCGCCCTGAGAAGGGTTCAGCCGCCGCAGCGCATCCTCCAGCCGCTGGGCATCCCGTTCGAACATCGAAAAATACGCCCGGCAAAAGTCCCGGAAATACACGGGCTGGGCGTGCTGAAGATGGGTGTAGCCCGGCATCACCAGCGTCTCGTGCAACCGCCCCAGCTCAAGCAATCCTTTGCGCAAATGGAAGATCAATTCCTGGAGCCGGGCGCCTGAAAAAAGACAATAAAGCTTCGTCGCGAAAACGACCTGGTCATTACGGGACCGGCACGTCTGGAGCTTGGCCGCAGCTGCGCCCGCCCGCCGGCCCAGCGCATTTTGGATATTCGTATGGATGTCTTCGCTGGCAAAATCATAAGGGAACGAGCCCCGCTCGGCCTGATCCAATAGCGACCCGAGGCCTTTTTTAAGCGCCCGAAACTCGGCGGCCGAGAGCAACCGCGCCTCTTTCAAAACATGCACATGGATAAAAGAGCCGATCAGGTCGCACTGGAGAAGGCGATGATCCGTCTCGATCGATGAGCTGAACTTCTCAAAGAACGGGTCCGTCTTCTGCGAGAATCTCCCGCCCCATAGTTTATTTTTCATATTTCTCCTCGTCAGACCTAAACCTGAACTCCCGCAGAGTCGCAAGGTCTCAATGTCTCAACGTAGTCGATGGTCAATAGTCTATGGTCTATTGTCAAAACCAAAAGACTAAAGAAACTGTTTTTCCTGGCTTTGGGCCATAGACAATCGACCATTGACCATCGGCTATAGACCAATTGTTCATTCTTAATTGTTAATTTCTTTTCACCGCTGAAACGGCAATCCCCAGAGCCTTATGAACCCTTCAGCCAATTTCTGATCGAACTTATCTTTCTCTGTATAGGTGGCCAGCTCCTCGCGATAAAGGGAATGCGGCGATTTGCGGCCCACGCAAACGCAAGAACCTTTATACAGTTTCAACCGCACCGTCCCCGTGACCTCTTTTTGGGTTTCCCGGACAAAAACGTCAAGGGCTTCTTTGAGCCGCGAATACCACAGACCGTAATAAATGAGCTCCGCGATTTTCAGCCCGGCCAGCTCCTTGAAATGAAGCAGCTCCCGATCCAGGACAAGCGCTTCAAGCTCCCGATGGGCCAGATACAGGCAGGTCGCTGCAGGCGCCTCATAGATCTCTCTCGATTTAATCCCCACCAGCCGGTTCTCGACCATATCCGCCCGGCCGACCCCGTTTTTTCCCGCGACCTCATTAAGAGACCTGATGAGATCCGGAAGGGCGAGCTTCTTACCGTCGACCTTGGTCGGGACCCCCTTCTCAAAATCAACCGTCAGATACGTCGCTTTGGAAGGCGCGTCTTCCGGCGCGACCGACATCTGATAAGCGTCCTTCGGAGGTTCGACATAGGGGTCTTCCAGGACCCCGCATTCAATGCTGATACCCCAAAGGTTCTTATCGATGCTGTAGATCTTTTTCTTTGTCACAGCCAGGGGGATATCATTCTTCCTGGCGTAATCGATCTCCTCTTCCCGCGACCGGAACTCCCATTCCCTGACCGGAGCGATGATCTCAAGCTTCGGGTCCAGGATATGCGCCGTGACCTCGAAGCGGACCTGGTCATTGCCTTTGCCGGTGCATCCGTGGGCAATGGCCGCCGCCTTCTCGCGATGAGCAACCTCGATGAGATGCTTGGCGATCAAAGGCCTCGTCAGCGCGGTCGCCAGTAAATATTTGCCCTCATACGCCGCGTTTGCCGCCAGGGTCGGCAGGATGAAATCGGCGATAAACTCATTCTTGAGGTCGCCGACGTAGACTTTTTTCGCGCCTGTCTTCAGGGCCCTTTTCTCGACCTCCGTAAAATCCTCTCCCTGGCCGACATCGCCGATGAACGCTACGACCTCGTAGCCCTTATCACTGAGCCATTTGATCGCGCAAGAAGTATCCAACCCGCCTGAATAGGCCAAAACGACTTTCTTCACTTCACCCTCCGTTATCGGATCTATTTTCCGATCAGTTTCAACATGATCGCCTTCTGGACATGCAACCTGTTCTCGGCCTGGTCAAAGACCACGGAATGGAGGCTGTCCATGACCTCATCGGTGATCTCTTGGCCCCGGTGCGCCGGCAGACAATGCATGACCAGGGCATCCTTCCTCGCCAGACTGACCAGCTCCTCATTGATCTGGAATTTCCGGAAGATACGCGCCCGCCGGTTCGCCTCTCTCTCCTGGCCCATACTGGCCCATACGTCGGTGTAAATGACATCGGCGTTAGCGGCGGCTTCCCGCGGATCATCGCCGACCGCGATGCGCACTCCGGACTTCTGCGCCTGAAGCTGGACAGACTCCAGAACGGCCTTCGCCGGGCCGAACCCCTTGGGACAGGCGACCTTCATATGCATCCCCATCAAACTGGCGATCTCCATCAAAGAATGGCAGACGTTGTTCCCGTCGCCGATATAGCTCAGGGTCAATCCCTTCAGCGCGCCCTTCTTCTCCTTGACCGTGAAGAGGTCCGCGAGGGCCTGGCAAGGATGATAAAGGTCGCTCAAACCGTTGATGACCGGCACCCGCGAATATTGGGCGAGCTCCACCACATCCCGATGCTTGAACACGCGCGCGACGATCAGGTCCAGATAGCGCGACAGGGTCTGCGCGGCATCCTTGACAGACTCCCTCACCCCGATATTGACCTCCGCGGGGCTCAGCGACATGCACTGCCCGCCCAGCTGCCAGACCCCCACCTGGAAAGAGACCCGGGTGCGCAAGGACGGCTTCTGGAAGATCAGGCCGACGGCCTTGTTCTTAAAATCGTCCCGGAAGGGAGATTTCTTAAGCTCCTCCGTCTTCTTGAATATCCCGAGGGTCTCCGGGACGCCGAAATCCGTCACCTTCAAGAAATCCTTTTTACCCGGCATGCGAACCTCTCTTGAGTGCTTTATCGAGGATCCTCACCGCCTGATCGGCCTGGCGCGACGTCACCGTCAAAGCGGGCATCAGTCTTAATATTTTTTCGTGGGTACAATTGATCAATAACCCCTCGTCGAGGCACCGCTCGACGATCTCCTTGCCGGGGACGGAAAGCTCCACGCCGATCATCAGCCCCAACCCCCGGACTTCCTTGATGACGGGGTATTTTTTCACCAAACCGGCCAGCTTCCCCAGCAGATAGTCGGACATCCGGAGGGCGTTCCTCAGCATTTTGTCTTTGCGGATCGCCTTGAAGACCCCCAGCGCCGCCTTACAGACCAGAGGGCTCCCGCCGAAGGTCGAAGCGTGCATGCCCGGCTGCAGGATATCCGCGATCTCCCGCCGCGCCACCAGGCAGCCGATGGGCAGGCCTCCGCCCAGAGATTTAGCGAGCGTGATGGCATCCGGAACGACATCGTAATGCTGGAATCCGAACATCTTACCCGTCCGCCCCATGCCCGTCTGGACCTCATCGATAATAAGGAGCATCTTCTTCTCGTCGCAAAGCCGCCGCAGGTCCTGGACAAACTTCTTCTGCGCGACGTGGACCCCGCCTTCGCCCTGGACGACTTCCAGCAGGATCGCCACCGTCCGCTCGGTGACCGCGGCAGCGACCGCTTCAAAATCATTAAAGGGCAGGTTCGTCCGAAAACCCTCGACCAGCGGCTCAAAACCTTTCTGGTATTTCGCCTGGCCGGTTGCGGTGATCGTCGCCAGGGTGCGGCCATGGAACGCGTTCTCAAAGGTGATGATCTCGTACCGGGGCTTATCGGTGCCGACAGCGCCCCACGCCCGCGCCAGCTTAATGGCCCCCTCGTTCGCCTCAGCCCCCGAATTGCAAAAAAAGACCTTGGCCGGAAAGGCAGCCCGGACGATCTCTTCGGCTAATTTAGCCTGGGCGGGATGAAAATAGTTGTTCGGCAGATGGATCAGCTTCCCGATCTGGTCGCGCACCGCGCTCATGACCGCCGGATGGCAATGGCCGACGTTGCCGACGCCCCAGCCGGGAAAAAAATCAAGATACTCCCGCCCTTCCAGGTCCAACAGCTTCATCCCCTTGCCCTTGACGAAGACATACGGCATCTTCGTGTAGGTGGGCATGATGAGATCTTTGTAAGCGTTGAAAATCTCTTGCTTTTTCATCTAGAACCCATTAAATTCAAATTCCGAAAAGTCTATAGTCGACAGTCTATGGTCTATAGTCAAAACCGAAATGCCTCATCATTTTTACCTCGGCTTTTAACTTTTGACAATCGACCATTGACCATCGACTATCGACTGATTCGCGTTAAGAGTTCTACAGGATAAATTGTTAATTGTTCATTTCACTATTTCCGTCCCTACTCCGCGATCGGTGAATATCTCCAGCAGCAGGGCGTGCGGGATCCGCGCATCGACGATGTGCGTCTTGGGCACGCCACCCTCAAGAGCCTGGAGGCAAGCGTTCACCTTAGGGATCATCCCGGCCTGGATGACCTTCTCTTCGATCAGCCTTTCTATGTCCTTGACGTGAAGACTCTCCATGAGCGAATTCGAGTCTTCCGGATCTCTCATGACGCCCCGCACATTCGTCAACAAAACGAACTTCTCGGCCTTAAGAGCGGAGGCGATGTGGCAGGCCGCCTCATCCGCATTGATATTGTAAACAACCCCGGCCTCGTCGGCCCCCATCGGCGCGATCACCACGACATGGTCCTGGCGCAGCTTCCGTAAGATCCTCTGCGTATCGACGCCGGCGACCGTACCGACAAACCCCATATCCACCTTGCCGGGCATCTTCTTCGCCCGGATCAGGCCGTCGTTCTTGCCGCTGAACCCCGCGGCAAGCCCGCCGATCTCCTTGATCTCGGAAACGACGAGCCTGTTCAGCTCATCCAGCTCCTCTTCAACGACCTTCAGGGTTTCGGTATCCGTGACGCGCATGCCGTTGACAAACTCGGTCTTCTTGCCCATTTTGCGCATCTTATCGGAGATATTGGGCCCCCCGCCGTGGACCAGAACGGTCATGATCCCCATAAAACTGAAAAAGACGAGATCTTCCAGGACCCCGCGGCGGATCGTCTCTTCGCTGAGGATGCTGCCGCCGTATTTAATGACAAACGTAGCGCCTCGGAACTCCTTGATATAAGGCAGCGCCTCGATCAGGACATCCGCCTTTTTGATAGCCTCTTCCATATTTTCTCCTAAAGCCCCTTCCCGGAAAGACCGATAGCCCCGTTCCAGCCTTCGCGCGCGATTCAGTTATAATCTGCGTTGATCTTCACATAATCGAGAGTGAGATCCGACGTGTAGACCCGGAAGATCCCCCGGCCCCGGGCCAGCGTGATCGCCGCCTCCACCCTCGGCCCCTTTAAGAGATCCCGCCGCCGCAAAGGAACCGGCCGGCCGGCGGCAAAGACCTTCTGGCCGTTAAGAGCGATGGACATCTTTTCCCAGGAAAGATCCGGCCCTGCGGCGCCGAGCGCGGCCGCGATCCGGCCCCAGTTAGGGTCGCTGCCGAACATGGCGCATTTAAAAAGATTCGAATCGGCGACCGCAAAAGCCAAGCGCTTCGCCTCCTCGTTGTCGCGCGCTCCCCGCACGCAGACCTCGATGAATTTCGTAGCGCCTTCGGCATCCCGGATGATCGCCTGAGCCAGCTCCAAGCAGACCTTTTTGACAGCGGCCCTGAAAACCCGATGCACGCCGGAACCGTTAAGGATCGGCGGATTGCCGGCCATCCCGTTAGCCAGGAGAACGACGGTATCATTCGTGCTCATGCAAGCATCGATGGTGATGGCATTAAAAGACTCTTCCGCGGACTCCCTCAACACCTCCCCCAACATCCCCCGGGAGACGACCGCATCGGTAAAAATAAATCCCAGCATGGTCGCCGACCTGAGCTTAGGGGCGATCATCCCCGCGCCCTTAGCGACTCCGGCGACGATGACCTGCCGTCCGCCCAGCCTGACAGCGGCGCTTGCCATCTTTGGAAAAGTATCCGTCGTCAGGATCGCCTGGGCCGCATCGCCGATCCCCTGAGGCGCCAATGACGCCACCAGGCCGGGGATCGCCCGGCGGACCTTCTGCATAGGCATCGGCTTGCCGATGATCCCCGTCGAAGCGACCAGTATCTCCCGGGGCCGCACGCCGAGCGCCTGCGCGGTCCAAGCGGCCATATCCCGGGCATCCTGCTCGCCCTTTTTCCCGGTCATGCAATTTGCGTTACCGCTGTTAACGATCAAACCGCGGATGGCTCCGGATCTCAGATGCCGCCGGCAAACAGAAATGGGAGCCGCCTGGATCCGGTTCGCCGTGAACATCGCCCGCCCCACGCAAGGCGCGTGGGAATAAAAAAGAGCGAGGTCCTTTTTTCCGCTTTTCTTGATCCGGGCCGAGATACCGCAGGCAAAAAATCCCGACGGAAGGATGGCCGCGTTCGATGAGGAGCTCATAAGAGAGACGTCTTTTCGTCAACGCCCAGCATCAGGTTCATGTTCTGGACCGCCTGACCGCTGGCGCCCTTAAGCAGGTTGTCGATGACCGAAACGATGACCAGGATCTTCCGGGCCGGGTCGGCGGCGATCCCGATATCGCAAAAATTCGTCCCCACGACATCTTTCAGCTCAGGCAAGACCCCCAACGGCCGGACCCGCACAAAAGGCTCTTCCTTATAGAATCTCCTGTAAACCTCCAGGATCTTTTCAGGCGCTGCAGCCTTTGCCAAAGGCACATAGACGGTCTCCAGGATCCCCCGGTTGACCGGCAACAGGTGCGGGCAGAAGACGACCCGGACCTCCTTGTCCGCGAGCCGCGAGAGTTCCTGTTCGATCTCCGGCGAATGCTGATGCGCATTGAACTTATATCCCTTGAAATTCTCGTTGACCTCCGGATAGAGATAGCCCGGGGCGACCTTCTTTCCCGCGCCCGTCACTCCGGATTTGGCGTCGATGATGATCCCTTCGCGCGCCGCCAGCCCTGCCACCAGCGCCGGAGCGATCGCCAGGACAGCGGCGGTCGGATAACAGCCGGGATTCGCGACCCAGGAAGCCTTCGCGATCTTCTCCCGCTGAAGCTCAGGCAAGCCATAAACGAACCGCTTGAGATTGCCGGTATCCCGGTGAGGCTTATGATACCAAGCCGCGTAGACCTTAGGGTCCTTCAGGCGATAGTCCGCGCTCAGATCGACGATCCTGCACCCCTTTTTGACGAGCTGCGGCACGTAATCCATGGAAGCCGTATGCGGCAGGGCCAAAAAAAGCAGGTCGCAGCGAGCCGCCGACCGCGCGACATCGAACTTCTCGCAGTCCAGGCGCACCACGCCCTTGAACTTCGGAAAGACCTCTTCGATCGGCACGGGCTCTTCGACGGTCGCCGCCAGATAGGTCAACCGCACATGGGGATGCCGCGCCAGCAAACGGACCAGCTCTTCGCCCGTGTAGCCCCGCGCTCCGACGATGCCCACCCGCACCACGCCTGAAGAAACATTTTTTGAACTCATGGGGATCCCTTTTCTCGCCGAGCTTGACTCAAGATTGTCTTTCTATGGTAAAGTAAAATCGACGGAACGTCAAGATTTTTTCGTCGGGGAGCGGATCACCGTCGGCCCGATTTGGTGCATTTGGTTCATGTCCCCGGCCCTACGACTTACGGAGCCGCTGGAAGCGGCGAACGTAAGTCATGAAGTCGACTTCCCGGCTCATAACCACACTTAAATTTTCTACGAAAATTTAAGTGTATTCGCCGGGGTGGATTCGGCCGGAAAAACTCCAAAAAACAATAATGGAAGTTCCCCGGCCGAATCCAAAAAAAACCGCCGAGAGAGTCGGCGGTTTTAAAATGTGCCATCTGGCCTTTATATTTATCGCCTTACCTCTTCGTCCACTGGAACCGCTTGCGCGCTCCTTTCTGGCCGTACTTCTTGCGCTCCTTGGCGCGCGGGTCGCGGGTCAAAAAACCGCCCTTCCTGAGGACGATGCGATACTCCTGGTCGATGCTGGCAAGCGCCCGGGAAATGCCGTGCCGCAAGGCGCCGGCCTGGCCGGAAACCCCTCCGCCGGCCACCGATGCCCGAACATCATATTTCTGGGCCGTATTGGTCGCGACAAAGGGCTGATTGATCAGGATCCGGTCGGTCTCCCTCAAAAAATACTTTTCACACGCATGCTTATTGACGACGATCTTCCCCTGGCCGGGGATGAGCTCCACCCTGGCGGCGGCTTCCTTGCGTCTTCCGGTGGCTTTATAGCTCGTGGCGGTATTCATAATTAAACCTCTAATTTTTTGAATAAGATCTTAGCATAGGGATGCCGATCGCCGGCAAAGACCCTCAGCTTCTTGAGCATCCGCCGGGACAGCGGATTGGCCGGCAACATCCGGCGAACCGCGCGCTTCACGACCTCCTCGGGCTTGGTCTTGAGCATGACCTCGAGGCTCGTGTGCTTCAGTCCCGCGGGATAGCCGGAATAATCCAGATACTCTTTTTGCTTGAGCTTCCGGCCCGTGACGCGGACCTTCTGGGCGTTGATGACGACGACGTAGTCGCCGACGTCAAAATTAGGCGTATAGGTCGCCCGATGCTTGCCCCGGATGACCGTGGCGATCCTCGCGGCCATGCGGCCCAGGATCTTGCCCTTGGCGTCCACTAAAAACCATTCTTTCTTGGCCAGGTCGGTATTTGCCGCGCTGGCGATATAAGTCTTCATAAGGTTAAAAAATATAACATGCGTGCGAAAGGATGTCAACCCTTATTTTCGTTGCTCCTCATTATTTGATCCCACGCGAGGATCCCGACCCCCGCGCCGATCAAGGCCAAGCAGGCCGCAAAAGGCACGGTTGCCGGGATAACCTTACGGCGCCCGGGGGCAGCTCCGTTGATGTAAAGATATGCTATCTCATTTTCTATCAAAAGTTTAAGACGGAAACGATCGATCAGCCCAGCCAATTCCCCGGGAACCCCGGCTTCCTGAGGGTCTTTAAACCATACGATAAGACGGGCTTCCGAAGCCTCTTCAGCCGGGACAAAAGGCCTGACCTCGGGCAGCATGGCGCTTGAGGTCGCGCGGTGCGCCAATGCGCCGATCATGCCGCCCACGTAATTATAATTCGAGAACAGGATCTCATCCGCGGCGACCGCCCGCTCGACCAGGCCGACGATCTCCCGTATCCGGCGACGGTCATAAAGGCTCTCCTGGCGCGAACCGAAGACCCGATGGCCGGTGGCGAGAGAATCCAGAAATTTTGAACTTAAAAAAAAGTCCGCTCCTTTTTGAAAGGGCGAGAAAGAGACCAGGGGTGTCGCGGCGCAAAAGACCAGCGCCAGCCCTGAAAAAATCGGGAAAAAATATTTCCGCCGGCGATCTGATTGAAAATACTCCCAGATACCGTCCAGGCACGCCGAGGCCAGAAGAATCGTGGCGACCTGGCCGTGTCCCGAAAAGAAACGGCCCGGGTTTATCAAGAGAAGGGGAAGAAAACCGGCGACAAAGGCACCAAAAAAAAGATACCGCCCTCTTCGCTTCAGGCACACTCCTATCCCCCCTATGCCTAAAACAAATAAAGCGGGCGAAAACAGGACATCTCTCGATTCCACCAGGCGCTGGGACTCAAAATACGCCAGAAACCGAGCCTGATGGATCAGCAGGGGCGCGGCAGCAGCCACCGCGGCAGCGCACACGGCTAGGGCGGCCCTGAACTGAAGCGCCCCCTGCGTGGCCCGGTAACATAAAACGGCCGATACCATAAGCCATGGCATCAACGAATGGGCGTAAAATGAAAAAGCCAGGCAGACGAAGCTGCTCAAGGGTTTATTCTTTTCCAAAAACATCCAGGATAAGAGCCCTAACAAAAGGCTCAGCGTAAAAGGAGGGTTATCCACCAGGGATAATCCGAAGGAGTGCGAAGAAGCGGCAAGAAAAAGAGCGAAGAACGCCAGGCGGTCGGACCAGGTCCGACGCAGGACCAACCAAATGACTCCCAGCGCTGCTGGATAGATGAGCGCATCCGAAAACTTGGCGATCGCAAGTACCGACGCTCCGCAGCGGAACAAGACCAGCTGCAGTAAATGGAACAATGGAGGGTATAGATGGGGCCTGCCGACAGGCGCATATTCCCAAAAAGCGCGCCCGACCCATCCTCCCGCGTCATGAAAACCCCTCAGGACGCTCAGATGATAGTACGTATCGATAAAAAAAGGGAACCTCGGCCAGTTCAAGAAGTGCCAGAAGGAAAACAACCCTCCCGTCAGGGCCGCATAGACATCCCATCGCGAACCTGCCAAGAGCTTGCGGGAAAAGAAAGGACTAATCATAAAAGACCTTCCAGAGAAAGAGGCCGCAAGCCGGGGCGCTCGGGCCCGCCGATCGCCGGTCTTTCTTCGCCAGGATCCTTCTTAAGTCAGAGGCCTCCCTCTTGCCCTGCCCGACTTCGATCAGCGTCCCCACGATGTTGCGGACCATCCCGCGCAGGAATCCCGTGGCTTCGATGTCAACTGTCACCGCCCCGATCATCGGCGCGAAAGGAAAAGCGGACGCCGGCCGAGAACGCCGCACGCGGATCGCCACCATGCGGGTCACGCGCCGCCGAGGAACCCTATCCGTCGCCTGGAACGATGAAAAATCTTTACGCCCTAAAAGCGACTTCGCGGCCCTCGCCATCCGGGGAACATCCAGCGGCCTCCTAACCCAATAGGCCCAATCTTTGGCGAAGACAGGCCGGACCGGCTGGTTCGCGATGACATATCGATAAACCTTTCGCGTGGCGTCAAAACGGGCGTGGAAAGACGCGGAAACCTCCCGCGCCTGCCGCACGAGGATATCTCTCGGCAGAACGGCATTGAGGGAATGGAGCAGACGGGAAAGATCGACCCCGGACGTTGTCTTGAAGTTAGCCACCTGTCCGATCGCATGGACGCCGGCATCCGTGCGGCCCGAACCGATCAGGGAAACGCGATCGCGCAAAACAGTCTCCAGGGCCTTTTCGATCTCCCCCTGGACAGTCCTGAACCTGAGACCTTGAGACTTGGGTACGTTGCGGCCTTCCTGCGTCTGCCATCCGGCATACCGGGTTCCGTCATATGCAATGATAAGCTTGATATTTCTCATGGTCTGAAAATAGAAAATGGAAGATGGAAAATAGGAGCCGAAAGATAAGATCCCTGCCTTCTATCTTGCGGCTTCTATCTTCTGTCTTCCATTCAACGGTCGGCTACTTGCCGACAAAGAGCTCCGCGATCTGGACGGCGTTCGTCGCAGCCCCCTTGCGCAGGTTATCCGCCACCACCCACAGCCACACCCCTTTGTCATTTAGGGGGTCCTTGCGGATCCGGCCGATAAAAACTTCGTCTCGGCCTTCGATGTCCGCGGGCATGGGGTAACGGGCGTCCTTGACCTCGTCAACGACCACGACACCGGCCATCTGCGAAAAGGCCTCCCGCAATACTTTCACATCCACAGGCCTCTTCGTCTCTACGTAGACCGCCTCGCTATGGCCGGTCCTCACCGGCACGCGGACGGTCGTCGCCGAGACCGCGATCCGGTCGTTGTGCATGATCTTTTGGGTCTCCTTGACCATCTTCCACTCTTCGGAAGTGAAATCGCCCTCGGCAAAGCCTCCGATGTGGGGGAACAGGTTGAAGGCGATCCGCTGGGCCAGCGCCTTAGGCTCAGCCTTTCCCCCGTCCAAGACCACCCGGGTCTGGTCCCTGAGCTCGGCGACGGCGCTGGCGCCTGCGCCCGAAGCCGCCTGATAGGTCGCGACGATGACACGCCGGATCTTGAAGAGCCGCTGGACCGGCGCCAGCGCCACGACCAACTGAATGGTCGAGCAATTCGGGTTCGCGATGATCCCCCTGCCTTTAACAGCCTTTTTGGCATCTTTGGGGTTGACCTCAGGCACGACCAGCGGCACATCGGCTTCCATCCGGAAATCAGCGCCGTTGTCGATGACCAAGGCCCCTCTCTTAACCGCCTCGGCCGCGTAGGTCACCGCGGCACCCTTCTCGCCCTCAGTCCCCGCAAAAAGCGCAATGTCGATCCCTTCAAAGGCCTCCGGCGCCACCTGTTCGACATGATAGACCTCGCCGTCAACGGTGATATCTCGGCTGCTGCGCGCCAGCACCTTCAAGTTTTTAACCGGAAAATTCCGCTGCCTGAGCACGCGCAACATTTCGATGCCGACGGCGCCGACGCCGACGACGGCCACATTGTATTTGCTCTTCTTTCGCATAACATTTACCTCTTCATTCATTCCCTATGAGAATTCCGGTAACGGTAACGGCCAGGGCGACGATGCCCGTTTCGGTGACGTCGTTGGGTTACGTCACAAAAAATCCAAAAAGCTTTTGACGAACTACGTTACCGAACTACGAAACGGGCTGCGTAACCGTAACCGACAGACGACGGACGGACCCGACGGCCAGCGTTTAGCGACTCCTATAAATTCTTCACGACCAAATCCCCGATCTCGGTCGTCGAGAATCCCATCTTTCCCGCCGCCAGCGACTTGAGCTTTGTCTGCACGACCCTGACGACGGCCTCTTCCACCGCCTGAGCCGCCTTCTCCTCGCCGATGTTCTCCAACAGCATCCCCGCGGCACAAATGGCCGCCAGAGGATTGATGACGTTCTGGCCTGTGTATTTCGGGGCCGAGCCGCCGATCGGCTCGAACATCGAAACCCCTTGGGGATTGATGTTGCCGCCGGCCGCGATCCCCATGCCGCCCTGGATCATGGCGCCGAGATCGGTGATGATATCGCCGAACATATTGTCGGTCACGATGACATCGAACCACTCCGGATTTTTGACGAACCACATACAGGTCGCGTCAACGTGGGCATACTCCCGCTTGATATCTTTGTACTCTTTCTCCCCCAAGA
>JBFZAX010000020.1:0-7124 GCA_041308805.1 Candidatus Omnitrophota bacterium
GCTTGCGGACCTTTTCCAGGATCTCGGCGGAAACGCAGGTGTCCACATTGAGCACCGACAGCGCCCGGCCGCCCTGCTTCTCGCGGCCGAAGGACATCGCGGCGATGTTGATCTTATGCTCTCCCAGCAATGTCCCCAGGCTGCCGATCAGCCCCGGCTTGTCCCAGTTGTGCAGGATGAGCATGCAGCCGACGGGAATCGCCTCCACGAAAAACTCGTCGATCTTGACGAGCCGCGGCTCGGTCTTGGTGAACAGGGTGCCCGCCACCCGGTGGGTCTCCTTGTTCGTCTTGACCTCCAAAGAGACGAGCGTGACGAACTCCTCCGCCTGCATCGACTTCGATTCGGTCACCCGGATCCCGCGCTCTTTCGCCAGGGTGAGCGCGTTGATGAAATTCACCGTATCCTGGAGGATGGGCGACAAAAGGCCTTTCATCAGGGCCATGCGCAGCGGCGCGGTGTCATGCCGCGTGATATCCCCGGAGAGGGCGATATTGACCTCCGCGATGGCGCCCTCGGCGATCTGGCTCGTGAACGAGCCCAGCTTCTCACAGAGATTGATGTACGGCTGAAGCACATGGTAGGTCTCGGGGTCCACCGACGGATAATTGGCGGCGTTGCGGATGCCGCGGCCCTGAAGGGCGTCGGCGATCTGATGGGCGACCTCGATCGCCACATTGACCTGGGCCTCTTCGGTGGAAGCGCCCAGATGCGGGGTCAGGACGACGTTCTTGAACTTCGTCAAGGCCAGCTCTTTCGGCGGTTCATCGACGAAAACATCGAGGGCGGCGCCCGCCACCCGGTTCGCCTCCAGCGCGCGCGCCAAAGCCGCCTCGTCGATGATGCCCCCACGGGCGCAGTTGATGACGCGCACCCCCGGCTTCATCATGGCGAACTCCTCATCCCCGACCATCCCCTTCGTTTCTTCGGTCAGGGGAACGTGGACGGTGATATAATCAGCGTTCCGGTAGATCTCTTCTAAGGTCGTCAGCTCCACCCCGGCCTGCTCGGCGACCTCGCGCGAGAGATAGGGGTCATATCCTTTCACGCGCATCCCGAACGAGAGGCAGCGCTTGGCCACTTCCATGCCGATGCGGCCCATCCCGATGATGCCGATCGTCTTATTGTAGAGCTCCACCCCCATGAAATCCTTGCGCTTCCATTCACCCTTCTTCATCGACAGGTCCGCGGCCGGGATATTGCGCGATAACGAAAGGATAAGGCTCATCGTGTGCTCGGCGGTGGAGATCGTGTTGCCGGCCGGCGTGTTCATCACGATGATCCCCTTGTCGGTCGCCGCCTTCAGGTCCACGTTGTCGAGGCCCACGCCCGCGCGGCCGATGATCTTCAGCTTCTTGCCCGACGCGATCAGGTCCGCGGACGCCTTCGTGGCGCTGCGCACGACGAGAGCGTCGTAGTCGCCGATGATGGCTTTCAGCTCGTCGGGCTTCAAGCCGGTCTTGACATCGACGATGAAATCCTTCGAGGCCTTCAGGACCGAAAGCCCTTCTTCCGACAACGAATCGCTGACGAGGATCTTAAACATAGTTCTCTCCCGATGATTGGCGACGGGCGCGGCGGCGGCCTATTTCAGCAACACTTCTTCGGCGGCCCGGACCCCTGAGCCCAGCTCAAAGGCGTAGCCCATCTTTTTCAAGACTTTTTCCAGACACGACAACCCTAAAATAATATCGAACTCGCTGATGTAGCCCATATGCGCGATGCGCAAGATCTGCCCCTTCATCTCGCCCTGTCCGCCGGCGATCGTCACCCCGAAATCATCGCGCATCGACTTGACAAGCTTTTCCCCGTCGATTCCCTGCGGGACCTTGACGGCCGTCACGGCGTCCGACGCCACGGTAGGCGCGAAGAGCTCCAGCCCCAACGCCTGCGCCGCGGCGCGCGTCGCCTGGGCGAGCTTGTGATGACGCCTGAAAATGTTCTCCATCCCCTCCTTCAGGAGCATCCGCAGCGCCTCATTGAGCGCGATGATGATCCCGATCGCAGGGGTGAACGGCGTATCCGTCTTGCTCAAGGCCTTAGCGGCCACCTTCAGGTCAAAATAGTACTTCGGACACTTAGACTCCTCAACCAGCTTCCACGCTTTTTTGCTGATGGAGATGAAACCCAGCCCCGGCGGCAACATGAACCCCTTCTGCGAACCGCTGACGACCACATCGACACCCCACTCGTCCATTTTCAGGTCGATGGCGCCCAGGCCGCTGATGGCGTCAACCACCAGGACCGCCTCGGTCTCCTGGACGGCTTGGGCCAACTCCTTGATATCGAAAGTGACGCCCGTCGAAGTCTCGCACAGGGTCCCGAAGACCGCCTTGACCGCCGGCTCCTTGCTGAGATATTCCTTCAAAAGGCGCGGCTCTAAGGCCTTGCCCCATTCGACCTTGATGACGATGGGCTTGATGCCGTACGCTTCGCACAGCTCCGTCCAGCGCTCGCCAAACTTCCCGCCTTCGATGACGATCGCCTTATCGCCCCAAGACAGGAGATTGACCACGGCCGCTTCCATCGCGCCCGTGCCCGACGAAGCGAGGATGAAGACATCGTTCTTCGTCTGGAAGACAAGCTTTAAGCTCTCGGAGACTTCCTTGAGGACCGCCTGGAATTGCGGGGTGCGGTGATGGATGATGGGGCGGGACAGCGCCTCGCAGACCTCGGGCGGCAACGGGGTGGGCCCCGGCGTCAGAAGAAAATTCTTTTTCATGGATCGCGTCCTTTCTTGACGGTGGATCAGGAGATTCGCTTATTTGATCTCTTTCGGCGGGATCACCTGGTCGATGACGCCGTACACCCGGGCTTCTTCGGCGGACATGAAATAATCACGGTCCGAATCCTTCTTGATCCGCTCCAGCGGCTGGCCGGTGTGCCGGGCTAAGACCTTCTCTAAGATCTCCCGCAGGCGCAGGATCTCGTTGGCCTGGATCGAGATGTCCGAGGCCGCGCCCTGCACCCCGCCCCACGGCTGATGGATCATGATGCGGGAATTCGGCAAGGCGTAGCGCTTGCCCTTGCTGCCGGCAGCCAACAACAAAGCCCCCATGCTCGTCGCCTGGCCGACGCAGTACGTCGCCACATCGCATTTGACGAACTGCATCGTGTCGTAGATCGCCAGGCCGCTGGTCACCGAACCGCCCGGCGTGTTGATGTAGAGGCTGATCTCCTTGGCGACGTCCTCCATCTGCAGAAAGAGCATCTGCGCGATGATGAGGTTCGCCACCGTGTCGTCAATAGGCATGCCGACGAAGATGATGCGGTCCTTCAGCAGCCGCGAATAGATATCATAGGCCCGCTCCACGCGGCCCGTCTGCTCGATGACCATCGGGATCAGGATCTGGGAATTCGTCATAAGCTCCTCCGGTGTGGCTCTTTTGCTCTGTCTGTCAACCGCCTCGCCCTTCAGCTCCATTGCGCCTCCGCAAAAAGGAATTCGATCACCCGGTTCATCACGCGGTCGTCGGACTTGAGGTTTTCGGCCTTGGCGATCGTCTCTAAGATCAGGAAGACCTTGACTTGCTCCTCGGCCTCGCCGCGGATCCTGCCCCTGGCCTCCTCGATCCGCTTGGCGATCTGCTCCGGGGTCATCCCATAATTCTGCATCTGATGCTGGGTCTGGTGCTCCAGCTCTTCGGCGCGCCGGGTGACCAGCGACGCCGGCACCTCGAGCGCGCTGTTCTTGACCAGCTGGTCGACGATCTCCCGCTCGAGCCGCGTGCGCTCCTCGTTGTCCTTGCGCAGATAGATCTGCCGCGTCACGGCCTCCGCCATCTCTTCCTTCGTCTGATAGCCTAGCCCCTTCGCCAATCTTTCGTCGGATATATCCGCTTCCCGCGCCTGTTTTAACTGCTTGACGGCCTCTTCGACCTCGGACGGCTCGACCTTGATCTCTTGCTTCTTCAGCTTCAATCCTTTGTACTGCTTGATCTTGACCTCGGGCCTGACCTCGACCTCCGCCCGGTAAGAGAGGATCTCGCCTTCGAGCTTGACCTCCGTGATGGTCGGCAGGTCGATGACCTCCAGGCTCTCCTTGTTGACGCCCTCCTGGTAGGTCTCGGAAATCAGGCTCTTGAGCACCTCTTCGCGCGCCAGCTTGGCGTGATGCTGCTCTAAGACCTGCCGGGGGACCTTGCCGGGACGAAACCCCGGCACCTTGGCCTCCTGGTTGATCTTCTCATAGACCTCGTCGAATTTTTTCCGGACGGTATCGCGGGGGACCTCGATATCGAGGATCCTCTTGTTCTTATCGGACTTCTTGCTGGTGACTTTCATGAAATCAAGACTCCTTTTTCTCCGGCGGCCTTACATCCGGAATTTTTCCCCCAGGTAGAGCTCGCGCGTCTGAGGGTCGTTAATGAGCTGCTCAGCGGTGCCGGAGATCAGGATCTTGCCGCTGGCGATCAGATAGGCGCGGTCCGTGATCGACAGCGTCTCGCGCACATTGTGGTCCGTCAGCAGGACCCCCAGCCCTTTTTCTTTGAGGTCCCGGATGATCTCCTGGGCATCAGCGACGACGATCGGGTCGATGCCCGAGAAAGGCTCGTCGAGCAGGATGAACGACGGATTCGTGACCAGGGCCCGGGTGATCTCGAGGCGCCGGCGCTCGCCGCCTGAAAGCGTGTAGGCCTTGTGGCGGCGCAGGTGCGCGATCTTCAGCTCCTCTAAAAGGCTGTTGAGCCTCTTGCGCCGCTCGCGGATGGAGATCGGCAGCGTCTCTAAGATCGCCAGGATATTCTCCTCCACCGTCAGCTTGCGGAAGACCGAGCTCTCCTGGGCCAGATAACCGATGCCGTAATGGGCGCGCTGATGGATCGGCTGGCGCGTGATGTCATTGTTGTCAAAAGTGATCTTGCCCTTGTCCGGGGGGACGATCCCGACGATCATATAGAAGGTCGTGGTCTTGCCGGCGCCGTTGGGCCCCAAAAGCCCCACGATCTCTCCGCGCTTGACCTCCAGGTCGACGCCGTCCACGACGCGGCGCTGGCGGTAGGCCTTGACCAGCCCTTTGGCCTCAAGGAGATACATCGGCTCCCCCTTCCTCCGGAAAGATCACCAGCTTCGGCCGGCCGGTCAAAAGGATCCGCCGCTCAGCCCCCAGGAAGACCGCCCCGTCGCTGTAAGAGGTGTTCTCGCCGCGGATGATCCGCACGTTGCCCGTCGCCTCGATCCTGTCGATCTGCCGGGAGGCGGCGTTGAACGTCACCGTCATCCTGTCGGCGATCATGGTGCCCTGCTCAGCCCCGCCGTCGACGCGGACGTTCTCCTCGAAAACCGCATAGTTCTTGTCGTAGTTCAGCTCCATGGGGCCGTCGCAGGTAATGACCATCTTGCCGGGGCCGAACCCCATCGGCGCCCCCGGCTTCCCGGCGGCCGTTGGACGCTCTTCCTTCAGCGTCAAGGTGACGTCTTTTTCAAATTTAGCGACCTTCAGGTCCGGCTGGGCATCGACTCCCTGGCCCGTGGCCGTCAGATTATCCTTGGTGACGTTCACCATCTCTTTTGTGGTGACGCGGTGCTGGTCCTGGGACCAGTCGAGCGAATCGGTCGTCAACAACATCCCCGTGTCGGTGACGGCGCGCACATTGTCGCGCAGATAGATGACCCCCGACTCCTTATCGAAATTCCCCCGGTCCGCGGTCAAGGTCATATTCTCTTTTTCTCCGAACCATTTAGCCGTGATATCGGAGATCTCGACATCCTTGCCCTGCATATCCATTTGGGCGCCCTGAACCTCCCAGGTCTTCTCGCCCTTGGCGCCGTAGCCGCTGAGATTGAAATCGAGCATCTGGGAAGGCTCGGACGCCGCCGACGAAACAACCGGCTCGGCGGCCTGGGCAGGAAGAGCCGCGCCGCACCACACGACCGCGAGGACCAGGATACCCGTTCTCATAGCGTCATCCCCAAAAAAGACTATCTATTATTCTTCAGGGCAGGCCGGATGTCAAGCGCGTTATTCGGGCTCTCCGGCGGCCTACTGGTAGATCTCCAGCGCCCGCGACCACCACCCTTTGCTCTTAAGAATCAGTTCGGCCACTTCCCGCACCGCGCCCCGGCCGCCGTCCTTCTGTGTCACGTAGGCCGCAGCTCTCTTGATCTCGGGCGCGGCGTTGCGCGTCGCGACAGGCAGGCCGCAGCGCTTGAGCACACACAAATCCACGAGGTCATCGCCCACAAAACAGACCTCTTCATCCCGCAGCCGGTATTTACGCAGGACCTTTTCGTAGACCTTTGTCTTCGGAAGGATGTTCTCGTAGACCGCCTCCACCCGCATGTCGAGGGCGCGTGGCCGGATCGATTTAGAACCCTTGGCGGTGATGAGGATCGTCTTGATGCCCAGGCGGCCCAGGAGATACACCCCTAAGCCGTCGTGGACATCGTAAAACTTCGAATCGCGGCCGTCGCTGTCGTAGATGATGCGGCCGTCCGTCAGGACGCCGTCGACGTCCAGGAGCAAAAACCTGACGCGCCGGACCTTGCGCCGCAAGGCCGCAGAGACTTTTTTCATGGTCATTCCTTTAAGGAGACTTCGGAGAGCGCCTTCTTCTAGACTAATCCCGCCTTCAAAAGGTCCTGGACGTCCAGCATGCCGATGGGCCGGCCCCGGCTGTCGACGACCGGCAGCTCGTCGATGCGCCTCTCCTTCAGGATGCGCACCGCCTCGCTCGCCAGCCGGCCGGGGGAAATGGTCACGGGCTTCTTGGTCATCACATCCCTGACCTTCTGGAGCGCCAGCAAAGTGTCGGCTTCCAGGTGCCGGCGCAGGTCGCCGTCCGTAAAGATCCCCGTCAGGCGGCCCCTCCGGTCAACGACGCTGGCGGCGCCCGCCCGGGCGCCGGTGATCTTCAACAACACATCCCGCACCAGGGCGTCTTCGCGCACCACCGGGTTCGCGGCGCCCTTGCGCATGATCTCATCGACCTTCAACAAAAGTTTCTTCCCGAGAACCCCGCCGGGGTGGTAAAAAGCGAAGTCTTTCTCCCGGAACCCTTTCTTCTTCAGCAGGCACACCGCGATGGCATCCCCCATCGCCAGCGCCGCCGTGGTGCTGGCCGTCGGCGCCAGGCCTAAGGGACACGCCTCCTTTTCGACCGAGACATCGAGGACGACGTCGC
>JBFZAX010000021.1:0-4751 GCA_041308805.1 Candidatus Omnitrophota bacterium
TCCGGAGAAAGCGAATACCTGCTCAACAACAATCCGGTCCGACTGAAGGACATCAACGAGCTTTTGATGGGCACGGGCATCGGCGCCGAATCCTATTCGCTCGTCGAACAGGGCAAGATCGACCTCGTCATCAGCTCCCGCCCCGAAGACCGCCGGCTCGTCTTTGACGAAGCGACCGGAGTCAGCAAATACAAAGCCAAGAAGAAAGAGGCGATGAAAAAGCTCGAGGAGACGGATAACAATCTCCTGCGGGTCAACGATATCATCACGGAGGTCAAGCGCCAGATCGGCTCCATCGAGCGCCAGGCGAACAAGGCGCGGCGCTACAAGGAGGTCTTTGACCAGCTCAAAGAAAAAGAGACCCGATACTCTTCCCGAGAGCTGGCGACCCTCAAAGAGGACCTGCTGCTCTTGACCGAGATGGCCAAAAAATCCAGCGAAGAGGAGCGCGGCCTCAACGAGCAGCTGCAGGAGCTGGACAAGAAATTGCTCCATCAGCAGCAACAGCTGCAGGAGCTGGACACGCGCCTCACAGCCCTCAAAGACGAGATCGCCGGTCTCGAGGCCGGCCGGGAGAGAAACCACCAGCACATCCGGCTCGATCAGGACCGGATCGCCGACCTGGAACGGCACGCCCAGATGCTGACGCAGCAAAAAGAACAGGCCCAATCCCGGATCGCCGTCCAGGAAAAAAACATCGCCGATCTCACGGACCAGCTCCTGTCTCTTCACGGGGTCTACGCCAAAAAGGAGACGGACCTGCGGGAGAAAGAACAGACGCTGGAGAGGCTTAATCAGGAGATGGAGCACGCCCAAAACGAATCTAAAACCCTCAAGACGAGCATTTTCGAATTGAACCTTAAGGAAGCCCAGGCCGTTAATCTGCTCAACGAAAGCCTTTCCGCCGACCACACCCTCGCCGCCCGCCAGCGAAGGCTCGAGACCGAAAAGATAAAGACCGCTGAAGAAAACACGGAAGTGACAAACTCCCTGCAGTCCGTCAGCCAGGAGATCGAAGGGCAAAAGAGCAAGATCCAGCGCATCCTGGACCGCCTGGGAACTCTTGAACAAGACAAGGGACGCCGGGAAGCCTCGCTCAAACAACAGGAAGAACGATTGCGTCAGCTGGAAAACGAAAAGCTGGCGCTGCGGTCCCAGCAGGAGTTCCTGAAAGAATTGAAGATGAAATACGACAGCATGCCCGCGGCCGAAAACGGGACCATCGAGATCGCCCAGCTCCCCGCGGAAAAGATCTCCGGGATCATCGCCCACGCCCAAGAGGTCTCTTTCGACGAAGCCCGACAGATCCACCGGATCCGGTGCGAGCTGAAGTTCATCTCTTTCGACCTGGAGAACCTCGAGCGCAAGATCACAGAGGCCTCGGTCCAGATCGAAAGCTCGATCCGCGCCATGCAGGAAGAAGAAAAAGGGCTCCTGGCATCACTGCAGGAGATCGAAAAGACCCGGGAGGAGGCCCAGAACGAGCGCTTCCAGCTCACGAATAAAGAAGCCGTCGCCCTGAACCTTTCGGAGAACGCCCGCAAGATCCAGGAAGAGCTCGAGCTGATCCGGTTGGAATCTTCAGAAGTCAACGAGGAATTGCGCCAAACGAAGTCCAGGGAAGAATCCCTGAAGGCCGAGATCGAGCAGGTCAAGAGCGAGATCGCGCGGGCCCAGGAACGCATCGCCGCCGCCGCCGAGCTCATCTCGCGCGACTCCGGCCAACGGGAAGGGACCCTGATCGAGATCGCTCAACTCAAGACAGAGCTGGCCAACCAAAAACGGCAGGAAGACACCCTAAGGGCCAATCTGGATTTCTTCCAAGAGACCCTCGATCAGAACAAAATGGCCCTCGAGAACCACAATCAGGGGATCGCCGATTCCCTGTCGAAAACCGAAGAGCTCAAACTCGAATGCCGGTCCCTGGAGACCGACATCGCCCAGGCCAAAGTCCGAATCGAGGAGAGGAACAAAGAAAACAACCTCCTGAGCCAGACGCGCACCGAAGAGATCAACGGCCTCGATTTCACCCGCCGGCAGATCATCGACGCGGAAGAGCGCCTCGACAAGGCCAAGGAAAACAACCACCGGACCCAGATGCAGGAACAGGAGACGCACTTCAAATACACCAACATCAAGAACAGGATCCTGACCACCTACAGCGTCGATCTCGACGGGATCCCGGGGCAGGAGCCCCAGGAGCCGGTGAACATGGAGGAGCTGTCGCTGGAGATCGCCCAGATGCGGGAAAAGGTCGAGTCGTTCGGAACGGTCAACCTGGTGGCGATCGAAGAGCTAGAAGAGCTCAAGAACCGCTTTGATTTCCTCACGCAGCAGCAGAACGACCTGGTCATGGCCAAGGATTCCCTCCAGGCGGCCATCACGAAGATCAACCGTAACACCCGTAAGATGTTCCTGGAGACTTTCCAGACCGTGGTCGAGGAGTTCAAGAACTATTTCAAACTCCTGTTCGGAGGCGGGGAGGCCAAGCTCTTCCTTTTGGACGAAGAAGACGTGCTGGAATCCGGCATCGAGATCATTTGCCGGCCGCCCGGGAAAAAACTCCAGAACATCACGCTCCTTTCCGGCGGCGAAAAGGCCCTGTCGGCGATCGCCCTGATCTTCGCGATCTTCAAGACCAAGCCGTCGCCGTTCTGCGTGCTCGATGAGATTGACGCGGCCCTGGACGAATCCAACATCGACCGGTTCAGCCGCATGCTCGCCGATTTTTCCAAGACCTCGCAATTTATCGTCATCACCCACAACAAAAAGACGATCTCCCGGGCCAACGTCATGTACGGCATCACGATGGAACAATCCGGGATGTCCAAGATCGTCTCCGTCAAGCTCCACGAAAAAACCCCGGGCGCCGCGCCCAAGGAATCTCCCTCTTCCGCAGAGCCCGCCGCAGCGAGCTGAGTACCCCTCAGAAAAATCTCAACGAAGTCGATGGTCCATAGTCTATGGTCTATTGTCAGAACCGAAAGAACTCATTCCGGTAACGGCAACGGTTAGGGTTACGATGCCCGCTTCGGTGACGTTGTTGGGTAACGTCAAAAGAGAAAGCCGGAAAGGTTATTTACGAACTACGTAGCCGAACTACGAAACGGGCCGCATCGCCCCCTTGCGGGGGCGCTTCGCAGCCGTAACCTAACTACGACACACGGAATGTCAGTGGTTAGGCATGAAACCCGAGGTCCGATGTCCGAAGTCGGATTTTTCGGACTTCTGACTTCCGACCTCCGACTTCGGACTTCGTTTTTTTGATCGACAATCGACCATTGACCATCGACTATCGACTTATCTGCGATTATCTGCGTTGGATCTGCGAAGAACTGCGTTAAAGACGGGGATTTACTTCTTCAGGGAAGGAGAAAAGCAGACGATCTTGTTCTTGCCGCTGCGCTTCGCTTCGTAGAGGGCGAGGTCCGCGGCGGTGATGAGGTCTGATTTCTGGTGGCCGTCTTCGGGAAAAGACGCGACGCCGATACTGACCGTGATCTTTTGGGCCGGACGGTCGGAATCCTGGATAAAAGAATAAGCTTCGACGCCGCTGCGGATGCGCTCGGCGATGATTGAGGCCTCCTTATGGGACGCCTCCGGGAGTATGACCGCGAACTCCTCGCCGCCGTACCGGCACACCGTGTCGATCTTGCGCGAAGAGTCCATGATGATCCGGGAGACCTTCAGGAGGATCTCGTCGCCTTTCTGGTGGCCCCAGATATCGTTGTAGTTCTTGAAATTATCGATATCCAGCATCACGAGGCTCAGGAAAGAGAGGCCTTCGCGGGCCTCGGCTAACTGCTCGTCGAAGATCCTCTGGAAATAGCCGTGGTTCCAGAGGTCGGTCAGAGAATCCTTGCGCGTCTTGACGAGCGTCTGCTCGTAGAGCTGAGAGTTCTCGATGGCCATGCCCGCCTGGTTGGCGAACATGACCAGGACGCGGATGTCGTCTTTCGTGATGGAACGCCGGGTGAACATGTTGTCAGACACGATCAGGCCGATGCTCTTGTCCTTGGCCCGCAGGGGCACGACGACGAACTCTTCGGAGGTGAAGACCGAGAAGAGAGGGTCGCTCGGGAACTCAGCGCGGTTGTCCCTTTTGATATGCAAAGGCATCCCGCCCCGGAAAGCCTTCGCCACGATGCCTCCATGGGGTTCCTGGATAGGAATGCGCACGCCGCGGACGACGTTTAAAAACTGCGAACCGTGACCGTTAGCCTTGAAGTGGGCGTAGGAGTTAACCAGGTCATCGAGGTCCATCTTCTGTTCGTCCACCAACCCCCAGATCCTCTTAGCCTCCTCGCCGTTGTCCGGGCCGATCCCCAGCTTGCCTTCCAGCATTTTCCTGGACGGATCCAACAGCAGCAGCATGGCCCTGTTGAAACCCAGGCCCGTATGCGACGTCACCCCGGTCAAAATGATAAAAAGGATCTCTTCAAGCTCCAGGGTCTTATGCATCGCGTTGGAGATCTCGTAGAGAGTTGAGAGCTCCTGGCGGGCCTTGGCCAGCTGTTCCAGAATGACTTCGGGCTTTTCTTTGTCTTCTTTCGGCGCGGTTTCCATTGACATCCCTGATGTTACAACGACAGGCCCTTTAACCCCTCGCAGAAAACACATGGCTTTCTGCCCGGGAGGGAGCCCTGGTCTGATCGAGGGGCTCCACGGCTATTGCATAAATTTAGCACATCGCTTTTCCAAAGTCAAGAAAGAGGGAGTCTGCCTTGACTTAACCCTAACCATGTGTTATA
>JBFZAX010000022.1:0-4166 GCA_041308805.1 Candidatus Omnitrophota bacterium
TGTAGATAAAGTGGTCGATAGTCCATAGTCTATGGTCTATGGTCAAAACCTAAGACGTCAGGTTAAGGAGGTTACGAACGTTAAGAAGGTTAAGGACGTTACTGCGCCAAGTTTAAAAAGAAGCAAGCTTTTGCCTTTTATTGTGACAGTAACCTTCTTAACCTCCTTAACTTTCTTAACCTGTGTAACCTAAGACCGGTCCTTTATCCATCGACAATCGACTATTGACCATTGACTATCGACCAATTCGCGTTAAGAGTTCACCCAAATAAATTGTTCATTCCCTCACTCAACCCTCATCGCCCGATGCGGCCATACTCCCTCTTCAGCCTCTGCCGGAACTTCTCCCAGGGAAAACTGTTGCCCGGACACTCCGTCGCCTTTCCGGGCACATCCTTATGCCGGATGACGCGCGACACCGGGATATTGTAGTAACGCCGCAGGGTATTGACCAGGAGCACGAGCGAATCCATCTGGGCGCGGGAAGGCTCCTCGCGGGTGAAA
This sequence comes from Candidatus Omnitrophota bacterium, assembly GCA_041308805.1. Classification (GTDB taxonomy): domain Bacteria; phylum Omnitrophota; class Gorgyraeia; order Velamenicoccales; family Velamenicoccaceae; genus JBFZAX01. The sequence continues at coordinate 505 of JBFZAX010000022.1, forward strand.
TCCCCCACCAGACAGATCCCTATCCCGCAGATATTCATCCCCCCGACGTTACAGTGCGCGCCGTCCATCTGCTTGATCCAGCGGGGCGCCGCTTCGATCTGGCCGTCGACGCGCGTATTGGTGCCGTTATCGACCACGAAATGATAGCCGAGACCCCGGTCAAACCCCCGGCGGCGATGGATGACATCGAGCGACCGGGCATCTCCGGAATCGGTCACGCTGTGATGGACGACGATGTACTGCCAGCGGGTCGAGGGAAAAACAGGGATGACGGGCCTTAAGGGGGCGGCGCCGGGGATCAGCAGGACCTGTCCGATCTTAAGGTCCTTGGGATCGTCGATCTTGTTCGTCTTTAAGATCGTCTCGATCGGGACATCGTACATCTTGCTGATGCGATAGGCTGTTTCGGCGGGGCCGATCACATGGACCAGGTCCTGGCGCGGCACCGGCGCGCCCATCGGAGAAGAATAGATGATGTCCGTGGGGCTCGCCCCCGGACGGGAGCGGGGCACAGGGGCGGCGCACGAAGACAAGAGCAAGACCGCGCCCAGGAAGACGAACGCCGATCTCAAAGAAAAGGGCCCGCGCATAGGGTCAGATCTTATCGAAGAACATGAGGATCCCGATCAAGATAAAGATGACGGCGCCGGTCGTCTTGATGACATCAGGACGGATGAACCGGGAAACGAGCGCGCCCACGAGAACGGTGACGGCGGTGACGATCATATAAGCGGCCACCGATCCCATCCACACGTTGAACGGCCGGCCCGTCTTAGACACCATCCCCATCCCCACCAGCTGGGTCTTATCCGCCAGCTCCGCCAACAGCACCGCCACGAACGTGGCCCCGAAAACTTTCCAATCCATGGGATTCTCCGTTTTTTTTGCGGCTGGTCCGGCAAAAGACCTTGATATGCGTAATATAATACCAAACATCCTCGGAAACAGGGAAAATATTTTGTTTATCCGAACGCGGCATCGGAAGATCGGATCCCGCCAGCCCCTCAGGCCTCTTTTCTATTTACCCTCCCAGGCCTGAAGCCCCGGCCATGCCCCTGAGGGGCCAGGCCGGGGAAGACCGAGTTGACAAAAGAACCGCGCCTGTTATAATAGGCCAATAAAATCAGTCCTACAGCTTCTGGCGACATGGAATCGACCATGAGGAAGCTCCGATAGAAAATCGTCAGCCTGGGTTTTCTAAGACCCAGGTTTTTTTATGCAGACAGCCGCCGCGCTCCTCTCCACCCCCCTTTTCGAAAGTCACGTCGCCCTCGGCGCCCAGATGGCTCCGTTCGCCGGCTGGAACATGCCGATCCAATACGAGGGGATCATCGCCGAAGCGCAACACGCCCGCCGCCAGGCCTGCTGTTTTGATACCTGCCACATGGGCGAGTTCCTGTTGCGCGGCGACCTGAAAAGATCGGGGCTGGACCGCATCGTCTGCGGCCGCTTGGACAACCTGCCGCTCAATGCCTGCCGCTACAGCTCGATCCTCAATGACCAGGGCGGGGTTCTTGACGACCTTCTCATCTACCGCAAAGGCGCCGAAGAATGGTTCATCGTGGTCAACGCCGGGACAGCCGCGCGGGACAGGGAACATTTCCTGCGCCATCTGGGCCGGGATGCCGAATTCAAAGACCTCTCGGCGGCCCTGGGAAAGATCGACATCCAAGGACCCCAGGCGAAAGAAGCGTTGCGGCGCCTTTCGGCGGATCCCGGCCGCCTGAGATACTACACCTTCACCGAAACATCGATGCTCGGAGAAAAGATCATCCTGAGCCGCACCGGCTACACCGGCGAATTAGGCTTTGAGGTCTACGCCTCCCATGATAAGATCCGAGAGATCTGGGATGCGCTCCTTAAAAACAAGAGGATCCGGCCCGCAGGCCTGGGCAGCCGCGACATCCTGCGCCTTGAGATGGGCTACAGCCTCTACGGACAGGACATGGACGAAACCATCACCCCTCTCGAGGCGGGGCTGGAGGCCTTCGTTGATTTCAACAAGGATTTCATCGGCAAAGAAGCTCTCCTGGCTCAGAAAAAAGACACCCGCCGCAGCCGCGTCTTCATCAAATCGCTGTCGCGGCGCGCGCCGCGGCACCTGCATAAGATCTACGCCGGCGGACGCGAGGCCGGCGTCGTGACCAGCGGCACGTTCTCCCCTCACCTCTCCTGCGGCATCGGAATGGGCTTTGCCCATGGCCTGAAAACCGGCGAGGAGATCGCCGTGGGCGATGAGAAGACCCGGATCGACGCCGTTATCGCCGAGCGGCCTTTTTTGAAAGAGACATCATTGAAGGATTGAAATAGGACTTTTAACGCGGATTGGCGCAATAAGTCTATGGTCTATGGTCAATAGTCTATTGTCAAAACCGAAAGACGAGACGGACGCATATCCAAATTTTATATCTTGGGTCTTTGGCCATAGACAATAGACCATAGACTATTGACCATCGACCACGTTGAGACCCATCAACCAATAAATACGTAGGAGAGCTCATGAACATCCCCAACGACCTGCTCTACACCAAAGACCATGAGTGGATCAAGATCGAAGGCCAAGCAGGCACCATCGGCATCACGGACTACGCCCAGCATGCTCTCGGAGACGTGACCTTTGTGGAGCTGCCTAAGGTCGGCGCCGCCGCGCAACAATCGAAGGTCTTCGCCACCGTCGAATCCGTCAAAGCGGCGAGCGATATCTTCGCCCCCGCTTCGGGCTCGGTGGTCGAGGTCAACGCAAAACTGGAAGACGCGCCCGGCCTGATCAACCAATCCTGCTACGCCGATGGGTGGATCGCCAGGATCTCCCTGAAAGACATCAGCGAAAAGAAGAACCTCCTGGACCCCGCCGCTTACCGCAAGCTTCTGGAGGGATTAGACCATTGAGCGATTTCATCGGCAACACACCTGAGGACGTCCGGGAGATGCTGGAGGCTGTCGGCGTCGCCAACATCGAGGCGCTCTTCGCCGACGTCGCGCCCTCCCAGCGCCCTCTTTCTTTCGATCTGCCTGCGGGACGGTCGGAATTCGAGGTGACGCGGCATCTTAAAAATCTCGCGGCCAAGAACGCCCACCACCTGACCTGCTTCGTCGGCGCCGGCCACTACGACCATCTCATCCCTTCTGTCGTCGACCATCTGGCCGGCCGCAGCGAATTTACCACCGCCTATACTCCTTATCAGCCGGAGGCCTCTCAGGGAACACTGCAAGCTATTTACGAATACCAAAGCGCCGTCTGCCGACTGACCGAGATGGAGATCGCCAATGCCTCCCTCTACGACGGCGGCACGGCTCTTTACGAGGCGCTGATGATGGCCCGCCGCATTACGGGCCGCAACCGCGTCATGGTCGACGACGCCGTCAGCCCTATCTACCGCACGATCATCACCACTTATACCAAGAACCTCGACATCGAATTCGTGCAGGTCCCCGTCGTCCACGGCCAGACCGACCGGGAAGCGATCAAAAAACACCTCAACGACAAAGTCGCCTGCGTCATCCTGCAGAACCCGAACTTCTTCGGCGCCATCGATGACATCTCGGATATCGTAGCCCAGGCCCACACGGCGGGCGCGCTCGTCGTCCAGTCCGCCTACCCCATCGCCCTCGGCATGCTCAAAACGCCGGGCGCCATGGGCGTCGATATCGTGACGGGCGAA
>JBFZAX010000023.1:0-3683 GCA_041308805.1 Candidatus Omnitrophota bacterium
ATCGCCACGATCTTCAACCGGGAGGGGATGATTCACGCCTACGCGGAGCAACAGGACATCGTCGTCTGAAATCGGCATCGCCCGTCGACGTCCCCGCGGCAAATCACAACACGGGCCCATCAGGGCAACCAATACCGAAACATTGCTGATCTCACCGGCCCAGAACTGCTTCAGAACGATCCCCTTCCATTTCCCGATGATACTCCTGGAGCGATTTGACGCCTGCCCGGTCCGACCGGTACTCGGCGATTCCCACGACGGAGGCGTGGGCGGCCGCAGTCGTGGTCAAGTAGGGAATCCGGTACTTGATGGCCGCCTTTCGGATATAAGGATCGTCCGTCGCGCTCATCTTACCGATCGGCGTGTTGATGATCAGCTGGATCGCTCCGCTTTTGATCTCGTCGACGACATTCGGCCGCTGGGGCTCATGCACCTTGTAGCTCAATTCGGTCTGGATGCCGTTTTGCTGGAGGAAGGCGCAGGTGCCTCCGGTGGCCTTGATGCGGAAGCCGAGCTCCTGGAAGCTGCGGGCCGATTCGAGGACGAAGGGCTTGTCCTTGTCGGTCACGGAAATGAAGACCACGCCTTCGAGCGGCAGCGGTGACTGCGCAGCCTCCTGGGATTTGAAATAGGCCATGCCGAACGTCGGGGCCATGCCCAGCACCTCGCCGGTCGAGCGCATTTCCGGTCCCAGGATCGGGTCCACCTCCGGGAACATATTGAACGGCAGAACGACCTCCTTGACGCCGATGTGCGGAATGGTTTTCCGCCGGAGGTTCAGGTCGGCGAGCTTCTCTCCCAGCATGAGCCGCGTGGCGATGCCGGCCATCGACACGTTGCACACCTTCGACACCAGCGGTACGGTGCGCGAGGCGCGGGGATTCGCCTCCAGCACATACACCTGGTCATTGCAGATGGCGTACTGGATGTTCATCACGCCGCAGACCTTCAGCTCGCGGCTGATGCGCAGGGTGTATTCTTCGATGGTCTTGATGTGGCGCTCGCTGAGCGTGACCGGCGGAATGGCACAGGCCGAATCGCCGGAGTGGATGCCGGCAAGTTCGATGTGCTCCATGACGGCCGGGACAAAGGCGTCGACGCCGTCGGCCAGCGCGTCGGCCTCGGCCTCGATGGCGTTTTCCAAGAACCGGTCGATCAGGATGGGCCGCTCCGGCGTCAGGTCCACGGCAGCGTTGACGTACTCCCGGAGCATGTCGTCGTCATGCACGACTTCCATGCCGCGGCCGCCCAGGACGAACGACGGCCTGACCATGACGGGATAGCCGATGCGCCCGGCGATCCGGTGGGCCTCCTGGTAGCTGGAGGCCATGCCGGATTCGGGCATGGCGATGCCCATTTTTGCCATCATCTGCCGGAAGCGGTCCCGGTCTTCGGCCAGGTCGATGATGTCGGGCGTGGTGCCGAGAATCGTCACGCCGGCGGCCGCCAGTTCCCCCGCGATGGTCAGCGGCGTCTGGCCGCCGAACTGGACGACGACCCCTTCGGGCTTCTCCTTCTCGTAGATTGCCAGGACGTCCTCGACGGTCAGCGGCTCAAAGTAGAGTTTGTCGGAGGTGTCGTAGTCGGTCGAGACGGTCTCGGGGTTGCAGTTGACCATGATCGTCTCAAAACCCGCCTCGCGCAGGGCGAATGCCGCATGGACGCAGCAGTAGTCGAATTCGATCCCCTGGCCGATCCGGTTCGGGCCGCCGCCGAGGACCATCACCTTCTTCCGGGAGCTGGACGGTACGCGGTCGGGCCGGTTGTAGGTGGAATAGTAGTAGGCGGCGTTCTCGACACCGCTGACCGGCAGCGCATCCCACGCCTCGGCGCAGCCCACCCTTTTGCGCTGCTCGCGGATCTTCGCCTCGGGAATCGCGAGGAGCCGGCCGAGGTACTTGTCGGCAAAGCCGTCCTTTTTGGCCCGGACGAGCAGTTCATCGGGCAGCTCCCTGCCCTTGAAGGCGAGGATCTCCTCCTCCAGGTCCACCAGTTCTTTCATCTGCCGGATGAACCAGGGTTTGATGTAGGTCTTGGCAAAGAGCTCCTCCACCGTCGCGCCCTTGCGGAGCGCTTCGTACATGATCCACTGCCGCTCGCTGGACGGTTCGTTGAGCATCGTCATCAGTTCCGGAAGGGGACGCCGGTTGAAATCCTTGGCGAAGCCCAGCCCGTGGCGGCCGTTTTCGAGCGAGCGGATCGCCTTCTGGAAGGCCTCCTTGTAGGTCTTGCCGATGCTCATCACCTCGCCGACGGCGCGCATCTGCGTGCCCAGCTTGTCTTCGGAGCCCTTGAACTTCTCAAAGGCCCAGCGGGAGAACTTCACGACGACGTAGTCGCCGGAGGGGGTGTATTTTTCCAGGGTCCCGTCACGCCAATAGGGAATCTCGTCGAGCGTCAGCCCCCCGGCCAGCTTGGCCGAAACCAGCGCGATCGGAAAGCCGGTCGCCTTGGAGGCCAGGGCTGACGAGCGCGAGGTGCGCGGGTTGATCTCGATGATGACGACCCGTCCCGTCTTCGGATCGTGGGCGAACTGGATGTTCGTCCCGCCGATGACGCCGATCGCCTCGACGATGCGGTAGGAGTAATCCTGGAGCTTCGCCTGGAGCTGCGGGTCGATCGTCAGCATCGGGGCGACGCAGTAGGAGTCGCCTGTGTGCACGCCCATCGCATCGACGTTTTCGATGAAGCAGACGGTGATCATCTGGTTCTTGGCGTCGCGGACAACCTCCAGCTCCAGCTCTTCCCAGCCGAGGACCGACTCCTCGATCAGGATCTGGCCGACGAAGCTGGCGGAGAGGCCGCGGCTGGCGATCACGCGGAGCTCTTCCACGTTGTAGACGAACCCGCCGCCCGTGCCCCCCATCGTGTAGGCCGGACGGACGACGACCGGATAGCCGATTTCGGCAGCGACCTTTTCCGCCACCTCGACGCTGAAGGCCGGGGCGCTCTTGGGCATGTCGATCCCCACCCGCTTCATGGTCTCCTTGAAGATGATCCGGTCCTCCCCCTTTTCGATCGCCTCGGCTTCGACCCCGATGATGCGGACGCCGTATTTGGCCAGGACGCCGGCCTTGGCCAGTTGCGAGGAGAGGTTCAGGCCGGTCTGGCCCCCCAGGTTGGGCAGGAGAGCGTCCGGCCTCTCCTTCTCGATGATCTCCGTCAGGGCCTGGACCGTCAGCGGCTCGATGTAGGTGGCGTCCGCCATGCCGGGGTCGGTCATGATGGTGGCGGGGTTGGAGTTGACCAGAACAATCTGGTAGCCCATGCCGCGCAGGGCCTTGCAGGCCTGGGTGCCGGAATAATCGAACTCGCACGCCTGGCCGATGATGATGGGGCCGGAGCCGATGATCAGGACCTTATGGACGTCGTTTCGTCGGGGCATAAAATTCCTCTCTTCTTTCCGTGCGCTTGTTCCACAAGCGCCTCCTGTTTTCGTTTCGGGCTTATCCGGCAGCCGCCAAGCCTGCTTTGCGAGCGGCCCAATTTCATGCGCCCCGGGGATGTCTCAGGCCGGGAAACAGCGGCAGGAGATCGACCCGGCAAAGGGCGGCCGGAGGATCCCCGCCTCGGTGACGATCGCCGCGATCAGGTCGTGCGGGGTTACGTCGAAGGCGGGATTCCAGACAGAAATTCCGTCCGGGGCGGTCCGGACGCCCTGCACATGGGTGAGTTCATCGGGG
>JBFZAX010000024.1:0-3635 GCA_041308805.1 Candidatus Omnitrophota bacterium
TCTTCTGCGCGGACAAAGCCGCGCCCTATTCTTTTGTCAACCGGGAGCAGGACCTGGGCGTCGAGGGGTTACGCAAGGCGAAAGAGTCGTATCATCCCTGCGCGATGGTGATGAAGTATACGGTTGAGCGGGTTTGACCGGGCATCTTAACGCGAATGAGTCGATAGTCAATGGTCAATAGTCGATTGTCTATGGCCGTAACCGAAGTCGGAGGTCAGAGGTCGGAAGTCCGAAAAATCCGACCTCGGACGTCGGTCTTCGGACCTCGATGATGATCTCCATGACAATAGACCATAGACTATGGACTATCGACGACGTTGGGACTTCTCAATGCACCATTTGCCGCGTGTTGCAGGTATCGCAAAGGCCGAAGAATTCCAACCGGTGCGAATAGATGCGGAAACCGGTCATGGAGCGGACCCTGTCGTCCAGCTCCTTGATGGCGGGGATACGGATATCGTAGATCTTATGGCAGTTTTTGCAGATAAAATGGTAGTGGGAATGAAGGATCGCGTCAAAATGGCTTAAGCCCGTGCCGAAATCGAGCTCCCAGATCTGCCCCTGCTCCTTGAGCACGCGCAGGTTCCGGTAGACCGTCCCAAGGCTCAGGCGGGGAAACTTCGACCGCAGCTTCTTATGGATCTGGTCCGCCGTCGGATGTTCCCTGGAATTCGTCAGGAGCTCCAGGATCTTTTGGCGCTGTTTTGTGATCCGGTAGGCGTTCGCTTCCTGCGTCTCATTCTTTTTCATATCGAACTCCTTTGGGAGCAGTGGTCTAACGACAAAACATCCCTTCTTGAATATCTTGCGTGGAACCGGGGTCCAGGACCTTGGCGCGTCCGTGGCGGTGCTAAAGGCGGGCTGAAGAAAGACGAATACTTATTAATAATAATTCTTATTATTATTTTACCGTATCCGGAAGGATTGTCAAGGGAAGAAAATGAACAGGGGGTTAACGCAGATCGGCATTCTCAACGCGGATAAGTCTATAGTCGATGGTCGATTGTCTATGGAAAAAAGCCGAAGCCAAACGATGAGGCTTTTCGGCTTTGACCATAGACCATAGACTATGGACTATTGACTAACTTGGGACTTCCCGATAGCCCCATCTCAGCCGAACAACTCCCTGAAGTCCTTCGGCAGGACGTTGTCCTGGTAGACGATCTGGCCTTCAGGCGAGATAAGGACATAGGTCGGCACCCCGACGACGTCGTAAGCCTCGGAGACGGCCATGTCTTTGTCCAAGAGGACGGGGAAAGGCAGGGCCGTCTTCTGGCGGGCCAGGAACGAAGAGACCTTTTTCTGGGTCTCGCCGGCATCGATCACCAAGAGCTCGATGTTATCGCTCTTATACTGCTCGTATTCGCGGGCGAAGTCCGGGAACTTGACGCGGCAATAAGGACACCACGTAGTAAAAAAGAAAAGGATGACCCCCTTGCCTTTCTGCTGCGCCAGCGAGATGTTCGTGCCGCCCGTCGTTTCAAGAGTGAAGTCAGGCGCCGGGCCGCGGGCGGTCCGCGAGGTCAGGGACGCGGAAGCCACGACGTCGGAAACGCACATCAGCGCGACGACCGCGCAGACGACCACTATCCTTGCGACTGTCTTATTGCTCATACGAGAGATCTCCCCATGTTGATCAAAAAGTATTCGCCGGCCAGGATGAGCATGGCGCCGCCGATCTTTTCGATCGTATACATCCATTTTCCCGACTTCGGCAGGTTCATCAGGATGCCGCTGAACGTCCCCGTCAGGATCAGAAGGGCGCCCATCCCGTAGGCGAAGCTGAACAAAAGAAAAACGCCGTAAAAGAGGTTCTGTTTGGTAGCCACATAGACGAGGATCGCCCCCAGGACCGGCGCCGTGCACGGCCCGATGATGAGACCCGACGTCATCCCCAAGAGGAGGATCGAGAACTTGGACTTGCGGATCTTGACCTTATTGAGCAGGAATTCCGGCAGGTGCATCTCAAAGACGCCCAGCATCGAAAGCCCGAAGATGATGCAGATGTTGCCGATGATGAAGAAAGAGATCGGGCTGGAGCTGATCTGGCCGAAGAGCTTTCCGGTGAGACTGGCGACCACCCCGAGGATCGAATAGGTGATGGCGATCCCCAAAACGTAGATCAGGCTGAGCAAGAAAGCGTGGAACCTATCCTTCTGGCTCGAGACGCCGATGTACCCGATAGTGATCGGCAACAGCGGATAGACGCACGGCGAAAAACTGACCAGGATCCCCGCGCCGAACGCCCCCAGAAACTCAAAAGGATTGGACCCTGAGATCATAGATTCACTTCCCCCGGCATGAGGCGCTCACCCAGTCCAGATACGGCTTGCTGCCGCCCACGATGGGCATCGCGATGACCTCACAGACCTCATAACTATGGGCCGCTCGGACGGCCGCCGTCAAGCGCTTCAAAAGGCGCTGTTCGGTCTTGATGACCAGCAGGGCTTCCCGCGCGCTGTCCTTCTTGCCCTCCCACCAGAAAAACGACTCGATGGGGGAGATAACATTGACGCAGGCGCACAGCTTTTTGTCAAGCAAAAGTTCCGCGAGCCGGCCCGGTTCCTCACCGACAGGAGCGGTCACGAAGGCCACGCAATACTTATTCATCCCTTCCCTTCCCCGGCCCGGGACAAAAAGCGAAAAACCCCCAGCACCGACTTGGCCCCCTCTCCGGCCGCCACAATGATCTGTTTCTCCGGCACATCCGTGACGTCGCCCGCGGCGAAGAGACCGGGGGCGCTGGTCCTGTTCAAATTATCGACGATGATCTCGCCGCTCTTGTTCTTATCCACAAAATCGACGAAGTCCGAATTCGGCACCGACCCGATCTCGACGAATATCCCCCGGACCTCCAACTCCCGCATCTGGCCCTGCTGTTCGACCCGAAGTCCCCGGACGAACGCCTCGCCCAGGACCTCGCGGGTGACCGCGCCGTTGAGGACGGTCACTTTTGGGGACGCCTCCACCTTTTCCCTCATGATGGGATCGCCGCCCAGCGCCGGATTGAGGTTCACCAGATAGACCTTCGAGGCGATCTTCATCATCTGCAGCGCCGCGTCCAGCGCGGAGTTGCCGCCGCCGACGATCGCCACCTCTTTGTCGGCGAACAGCGGACCGTCGCAGGTCGCGCAATAACTCACCCCGCGGTTGCGCAATGCCTGCTCGCCTTTGACATCCAGCCACCGGGGCCGGCGGCCGCTGGCGACGATGACGGCGCGCGCCTCGTAAGAAGCCTTCGCGGTGTGCGCCAAAAAAGATCCCCGCGCCGTCTTCTCGACGCGGGTGACCTTCTCGCCTTCTTTCACCTCGACATGGAACTGCTTAAGGTGCTCCTCGAACTTGGCGACCAGCTCGAGGCCCGTGATGAACTGATAGCCGGTGTAATTCTCGACATCCGCGCTCCAGGCCGTCTGGCCTCCGATCTCGCTGGAGACGACCAGGAAGTCCAGTCTCTTGCGCGCCGCGTAGACCGCCGCGGTGATGCCCGCCGGCCCGGCGCCGATGATCACCAGGTCACGCATGCGCCGGTCCCAGCTTGGTCTCGATGCGGTCCTTGTCAAAACCGACGATCACCTCGCCGTCGATGATGATAACCGGGACCCCCATCTGGCCGGAGACGCGCATCATCTCGT
>JBFZAX010000025.1:0-5274 GCA_041308805.1 Candidatus Omnitrophota bacterium
GGTTCCATGGTTCCCTCCCCGACGCGCTAAACGGCTTTTCGATCGTCCCAGACCACCTGCCGGGCGTCAAAGACCGGCCCTTCGCGGCAGATGCGCTGATAGCCGGAAGTCGTCGGCAGGACGCAGCCCAGACACGCGCCCACGCCGCACCCCATAAACTCCTCGAGCGACACCCACGCCGGACATGCCGCCTGAAGGGCGACATCCGCGACAGCGGCCAGCATCGGCTTAGGGCCGCAGGCGCAAACAGCGGCCCCCCGGGCCTGCGCCGCCGACGGGATCATTTCTTTCAGCAGCCCGGTGACGCGCCCCTTAAAACCCTTTGAGCCGTCGTCCGTCGCCACCCGCACGGCGCAACCGATCTTCTTAAACTCTTTTTCGCAGGCCAACCGGCCCTTTGTCTGAGCGCCTAAAAGCACGACCGGCTTCTTATGCGCCAACTTCTTCGCCAGATAAAAGAGCGGCGCGACGCCGATCCCGCCGGCGACGATGAAAATCTTTGAAAAATCCTCCAGGGTCTCCACGGGGAATCCGTTCCCCAAGGGCCCGAGCGCGTCCACCTCGGTGCCCGGCTTCCGGGTCGCCAAGAGCGCCGTCCCCTTGCCGGCCACTTCATAGAGGACGCGCACGATCCCCCGCCCCCGGCGGGGAAAGACCGCGTCATAGATGCTCAAAGGCCGGCGTAAAAGAGGATCACAGGAATCCTCGACGCGCACGTGGAGGAACTGCCCGGGCACGGCGCGCTCCAGCGCCCCAGGTGCGCACAGCTCCAGGAGGAAGAGCCCGTCTTTGACGGCGACGTTATTGAGGACAGTCAGTTTCATCGGAAGTGGGCGGTTCGTTGCGCACCCGCAGGACCTGCTCGGCCTTGGCCGTGATGACGGAGCGGAAGAACGCAAGGGATGCGGCCTTGGCATCCTCGGAGACCTTGAACTGCTGCAAGGCCTCATCCAGCTGCCTCTCTCCCAGCGCGCCGTACGCCAGGAAAGCGGCTTTGACCGAATCAAGATACGCCTGGTGCGGCCTCTTGAAGGAGTCCGGCACGGGGAAGTGATTGAGGTCAAAATACATGTCGTCGTAACACTTTTGCGCCGTGGCGAGATCATCCCTTGAGGCCTGCGCGATGTTCAGGTAGATCACCTGAACGGCCGCGAGCTTGTCCGTGTAGCGCGCCAGGACTTGATTGAACTTAAAGTAGTACTCCGCCTCTTCCTCGGTCAGGGCGCCGATGAGGTCCTTCTCGGAAAAAGAGAACCCGCCCTCGGCCGCGGCCCCCTCCTGACTCGCTTCGTTGAAGAGGGACAGCTCGTAGACTTTGGGGTCATCTTCTTTGACATTCACCTTGAGCGACTCGACCTCGTTAAGATAGGGCACCTGCTCCTCGCGAGTGTTCTTGCCCATGTCGATCTTCTCGACGTCCTCAGGGAAGAAGCTCATTTGGATGGGGGTGCCATCGACGTCGATCGCGAAGAGATAGCGCCGGTCCGATCGGCCGATGAGCTTGCCTTCGTACATCTTGCCGTCCTTAAGGTAGATCTTGTCCGCGAACGCCACGCCCGCTCCCCCGAGAAGGAAAAGGAACAAGACCCACGCTCCCTGCCTGAATTTTCGTTTCATCGGCGGCTCCTTCCGCGGCCCTTGCCCGACACCGGAGACCCGGCCAGACGACCGTGATAAACTTGCAGCGACTCCACATCCAGATCCTTCTTCAGCAGCACCTCGATCGCGTTGACCGAGGCCTGGGCGCCGGAAACCGTGGTGATGCAAGGCACACCATGCATGATGGCGGTGGAACGGATCGAAACTTCATCCTCGCGGGGAATGCGGCCGGAGGGAGTATTGATGATCAGCTGGACCTTGCCGTCTTTGATGTAATCCAGGATATTGGGGCGACCCTCCTTGACCTTGCGCAAGATCTGAGCCTCGATCCCGTTGCCCTTCAGGGCCTTGGCCGTCCCTTCCGTGGCGATGATGCCGAACCCCAGGTCCAGGAGCCTTTTGACGATGAAGGGGACCGACCGCTTGTCCTTGTCGCGCACGCTGACGAAGACACCGCCTTTGAGCGGCAGGATCTGGCCGGCCGCCAGCTGGCTCTTCATGTACGCGCGGCCGAAATCGTCGTCGATGCCCATGACCTCGCCGGTGGATTTCATCTCGGGCCCCAGCATGATATCGACGCCCGGGAACCGGTTGAACGGAAAGACGGACTCCTTGACGGAAAAATAAGGGGTCGTGCGCTCAGCGGTGAATCCCAGGTCCTTGAGCTTCACGCCCGCCATGATCTGGGCGGCCAGCTTGGCCAGCGGCACGCCGATCGCCTTGGAGACGAACGGCACGGTGCGCGAGGCCCGGGGGTTGACCTCCAGCACAAAGACCTTGTTATCCCGGACCGCGAACTGGACGTTCATGAGCCCGACGACCTTAAGCTCCCGGGCCATCGCCTGGGTCGCCTGGCGGATCCTGTCGATGACGGCTTCGCTCAGGCTGTACGGCGGCAGGACCATGGCCGAATCGCCGGAGTGGATGCCCGCCTCTTCGATGTGCTCGAGGATCCCTCCGACGACGAAGGTCTCCCCGTCGGCGATCATGTCGACGTCGACCTCGATGGCGTCCTCCAGGAATTTATCGATCAAAATGGGGTGCTCCCCGGAAACGCGGCTCGCCTCCAGGATGAAGCGCTCCAGCGTGTCCTCATCATAGACGATCTCCATCGCCCGGCCGCCGAGGACGTAGGACGGGCGCACGAGGACCGGATAGCCGATGCGCGAGGCCGCCGCCTTCGCCTCGTCGAAGGTGCGCGCCGTGCCGTTGGGCGGCTGACGCAGCTTCAGCTTATCGAGCATCTGCTTGAACTTCTCTCGGTCTTCGGCGATATCGATGGATTCGGGGCTGGTGCCGATGATGTTGACGCCCGCTTTTTTCAGGGCGAGCGTCAGGTTCAGCGGCGTCTGCCCGCCCAGCTGCACGATGACGCCCCACGGCTTCTCGCGGTCGACGATGTTCAGAACGTCCTCTTTCGTCATCGGCTCGAAATACAGCTTGTCGGACGTGTCGTAATCCGTGGAAACGGTCTCGGGATTGCAGTTGACCATGATGGTCTCGTAACCCAATTCCTTGAGGGCGAACGACGCGTGGACGCAGCAATAGTCGAACTCGATGCCCTGGCCGATGCGGTTGGGGCCTCCGCCCAGGATCATCACCTTCTTCTTGTCCGACGGGCGGGCCTCATCCTCGGATTCATAGGTCGAATAGAAATACGGGGTGTACGCCTCGAACTCGGCGGCGCAGGTGTCGACCAGCTTGTAGACGGGGATGATGCCACGGCCGACGCGCAGCGTCCGGATGTCGTCCTCGCCGGCACCGAAGATCTCGGCGAGCTGGCGGTCCGAGAACCCCAGGGCCTTGCTCTCCCGCAGCAGCGCCGCCGGCAGCCGCTTGTCGAGCTCGCCCGGGACAGCCGCCGCCTTCTTGAGAGAGGCCTCAAAGACGATGATCTCCTTCATGTTCTCCAGAAACCACCTGTCGATGGCCGACGCCTGATGGATCTCCTCGACGCTGACCCCCAGCCGCAGCGCGTCGCCGACGTAGAAGACCCTCCCCTTGCCCGGCGTGCGCACCGACTTCATCAGATGCTCCATCAGGTGCTCGCGGGTATCAAAATCCTTTTCGCGGATCACGGGGTCCAGGCCGTGGCGCTTGATCTCCAGCGACCGCAATCCCTTCTGCAGGGACTCCTTGAACGTTCGGCCGATGGACATCGCCTCGCCGACGGACTTCATCGACGTGCCCAGGACCTGGTCCGCTCCCGGGAACTTCTCGAAGGCGAAGCGCGGCAGCTTGACGACGCAGTAGTCGATCGTCGGCTCGAACGACGCCGGTGTCTCCCGGGTGATGTCGTTGCGGATCTCGTCGAGCGTATAGCCGACCGCGAGCTTGGCGGCGATCTTGGCGATCGGAAAGCCCGTCGCCTTCGACGCCAGGGCCGAAGAGCGCGAGACGCGCGGATTGATCTCGATCATCACCATGCGGCCGTTTTTCGGGTCCACGGCGAACTGGACGTTGCAGCCGCCCGTGTCGACGCCGATCTCCCGGATCGACCGGATGGCCGCGTCGCGCATGACCTGATACTCCCGGTCCGTGAGGGTCTGGGCCGGGGCCACGGTGATGGAATCCCCGGTGTGGACCCCCATGGGGTCGAAGTTCTCGATCGAACAGATGATGACGACGTTGTCCTTGCGGTCGCGCATCACCTCCAGCTCATATTCCTTCCAGCCGAGGATCGACTCCTCCAGCAGGACCTCGTGGATCATGCTGTACTCCAGGCCCCGGCCCAGGAGATCCTCGAACTCCTGCATGTTAAACGCCACCCCGCCTCCCGTGCCGCCGAGCGTGAAGCTCGGCCGGATGACGATGGGCAGCCCCAGCTTTTCGACGGCGCGGCGGCCCTCGCGCAGGGAGCGCACGACGATGCTCTTCGGCAGGTCCAGGCCGATCTTCTCCATCGCCTTCTTGAAGAGGTTGCGGTCCTCGGCCTTCTCGATCGCCTTGCGGTCCGCGCCGATCATCTGGACGCCGTATTTTTTCAGCGCCCCTCGCTTGGCGACCGCGACGGCGACGTTGAGCGCCGTCTGCCCGCCCAGCGTCGGCAGCAGCGCATCAGGCCGCTCCTTGGCGATGATCTTCTCGACGACCTCCGGGGTCACCGGCTCGATGTACGTGGCGTCGGCGAACTGCGGGTCGGTCATGATCGTCGCCGGGTTCGAGTTGACCAGGACGACCTTATACCCTTCTTCTTTCAGGGCCTTGCACGCCTGGGTGCCCGAATAATCGAACTCGCAGGCCTGCGAGATGATGATCGGCCCCGAGCCGATGATCATGATCTTCTTGATGTCTTTGCGTTTAGGCATGAGCGAGTATGTTAGGTTGAAGGTCGCAACGTCTCAATGTCTCAAGGTCTCAGGTAGCCGATAGTCCATAGTCTATGGTCTATGGTCAAAACCAAAAGGATCGAAATCCGAGGTCGGATCTCTGACTTCCGAGTTCGTTACTAACAAATGGCATTCCGTCCGTCGTCTATGGGTAACGGCTACGCAGCCCGTTTCGTAGTTCGGTAACGTAGTTCGTAGAAAGCGTTGAAGGTTCTTTTAAGCGTGACCTAACTACGTCACCGAAACGGGCATCGTCACCTTAACCGTCACCGTTACCGGAATGAGCTTATTTTGCGGATTGACAATCGACCATTGACCATCGACTATCGACTGATTCGCGTTAACC